>JAYVNF010000270.1:0-4670 GCA_043758575.1 Rhodoferax sp. | reverse complement strand
CGCCCAAGATCGAGAGCAAGAACAAGCCCGGCGTGACCGCCCTGCGCGAAATTGCCGCCGGCAAGGTCGGCATCGAGATGCTGAAAAAAGTGCCCTTGTAAGCAGCACACCCGCACTTGCAGGGCAGACACACTGCCCACAGAAAAAACACCGCCTGCGGTGTTTTTTTTCGCCGGTACCCCTGTGCCCAATAGAAGCTGCTTGCTGCGCTACATTTAGCGCATGGGCAATGCCACTCCGATCAAGCCACCTGCCGTCAATGCGGCGGTCGCCAATGCCGCGTCCGCCAGTTTTGCCGGCCTGACGGCCAAGCTGGACTACCTGTCCGCCGCCGATGTGGAGCAGGTGCGCTCGGCCTACCGCTTTGCCGACCAGGCCCACCTGGGCCAGTTGCGCAACAACGGCGAGCCCTACATCACGCACCCGATTGCCGTGGCCCTGCAGTGCACCGAATGGAAGCTCGACGCCCAGGCCCTGATGGCCGCGCTCTTGCACGACGCCATGGAAGACTGCGGCATCACCAAGGTGGAACTGATTGAGCGCTTTGGCTCGCCGGTGGCAGAGCTGGTGGATGGCCTGACCAAGCTGGACAAGCTGCAGTTCAACACGCGTGAAGAAAACCAGGCCGAGTCCTTTCGCAAGATGCTCTTGGCCATGGCGCGCGATGTGCGCGTCATCCTCGTCAAGCTGGCCGACCGTTCCCACAATATGCGCACCCTGTCGGACATGCCCAAGTCCAAATGGAACCGCATCGCCTCCGAGACCCTGGACATTTACGCGCCGATTGCGCACCGCCTGGGCCTGAACACCACCTACCGCGAGCTGCAGGACCTGTCCTTCAAGCACCTCAAGCCCTGGCGCTATGCCATTCTGACCAAAGCGGTAAGCAAGGCGCGCAGCCGCCGCCGCGACCTGATCCAGAAGGTGCAAAAGGAAGTCGAAGCCGTGTTTGCCGCCGCCGACATGCCGGTGCGCATCGCCGGGCGCGAAAAGACCCTGTATTCGATCTTCAAGAAGATGCAAAACAAGCACCTGAGCTTTGCCCAGGTGACTGACATTTACGGCCTGCGTGTGCTGGTGCCCACGGTGATCGACTGCTACAAGGCGCTGGGCCTGCTGCACCAGCTCTACAAACCGGTGCCCGGCAAGTTCAAGGACCACATCGCCATTGCCAAGGTCAACCGCTACCAGTCGCTGCACACCACGCTGGTGGGGCCGGCCGGCATCAATGTGGAATTCCAGATGCGCACCGAGGCCATGCACCTGGTGGCCGAGTCCGGTGTGGCCGCGCACTGGCTGTACAAGGCCAACCACCCGAATGACCTGAGTGCCGACCGCACCGGCAACCAGTGGCTGCAGTCGCTCCTGGACATCCAGGACGAAACCCGCGACGCCGCCGAGTTCTGGGACCATGTGAAGGTGGACCTGTTCCCGGACGCGGTCTATGTGTTCACCCCCAAGACGCAAATCCTGGCCCTGCCGCGCGGTGCCACGGTGGTCGACTTTGCTTATGCCATCCACAGCAATGTGGGCGATCGCACGGTGGCCGCGCGCATCAATGGCGAGCAGGTGCCGCTGCGCACCGAGCTGAAAAACGGCGATGTGGTGGAAGTGGTCACGGCGCAAGTGTCCTCACCGAACCCGAACTGGCTGGACTTTGTGCGCACCGGCCGCGCCCGCTCCAAGATCCGCCACCACCTCAAGACCATGGAGCAGACCGAGTCGGAAAGCCTGGGCGAGCGGCTCTTGCAGCAGGCCCTGCGCGGTGAAGGCTTTGAGGCGCTGCCGGACGAGGATCCCAGCTACGCGCCGATCTGGGACAAGCTCTTGCGCTTTACCGGCAACAAGACGCGCCTGGAGCTGCTCACCGACATTGGCCTGGGCAAGCGCATTGCCAACATCGTGGCCAAGCGCCTGGTGCACCTGCTGACCGAAGCCGGCCACAAGCCCGACGCCCTGCTGCTGACGCGCGAGCGCTTTACCGCCCATGACTCCAATGGCGTGGGCGCCATCATCCTGGACGGCAGCGAAAGTGCCTCGGTGCAGTTTGCCCAGTGCTGCCGCCCCATCCCGGGCGACAAGATCCTGGGCTACCTGGGGCGCGGCGAGGGCTTGGTGGTGCACCAGCACGACTGCCCGGTGGCGCGCAAGCTCAAGGCCAAGGATGCCGAGCGCTTTATTGGCGTCGACTGGTCGGAGGAGCCGGTGCGCTCCTTCAAGACCGGCATCACGGTCACCGGCAGCAACAGCAAGGGCATGCTGGCCAAGATGGCCACCGCCCTGGCAGCGGCCGAGGCCGACATCATCGACATCGACATGGGCCAGGAAGGCGGCCAGGAGGCGCGCGAGCTGCGCTTTCTGGTGGCCGTGCGCGATACCGCCCACCTGGAGCTGGCCCTGCGCAACCTGCGCCGGGCGCAAAGCGTGTTGAAAGCCGTGCGCAGTGGTGCAGCCAACGGCAACAGCAACGGCGGCAATTAAGGTTCAGGCTTTGCTTGGTGCCGGGTACGTGACCGCTAGCACCTCAATGTTTCCCACACGGTCCGGCATTACCAGCTTGAGCTCATCGCCGACCCTGGCCTTGAGCAGGGTCCGTGCAATCGGAGAAATCCAGCTCACCTCGCCCAGGGAGCTGTCGGCCTCATCAATGCCGATGATGCGCACCGTACGCTCCACCCCGGCATCGTCCACATAGGTCACGCGGGCGCCAAAGAATATCTGCTCGTTGCCATGGTGCACGGCCGGGTCGGCAATCTCGGCAATTTCCATGCGCTTGGTCAGAAAGCGGATGCGCCGGTCGATCTCACGCAGGCGCTTTTTGCCATACAGGTAGTCGCCGTTTTCCGAGCGATCGCCATTGCTGGCGGCCCAGTGCACCACCTCCACCACCTTGGGGCGCTCGTTGTCTATCAGGTCCAGCAGCTCGGCCTTGAGCGTGGCATAGCCCTGCGGCGTGATGTAGTTCTTGCCGCCCGTGGGAATGGCGGGCAGCTGCAGCTCGTCGTCATCCGCATCGTCGGACTCTTTGGTAAAGGCCTTGCTCATGGGCGAGACTGTAGCAGTGTGCTCTGAAGAAAACTTGTAGTAACCAGGGTTGCAGTGGCAGTCATAAAATACTTGCTTGATCTAAAGCGCCGCGACCGGCGCCGGGCTGCCTGATAATCCCGTACGGCTGCGCGGTTGGCATTCAGGCAACCGGGCACCCGCCCTATGAACCGCATTTTGAGACCCGCAACGGGATGGCAATGAAACGACTAGATGATTTTCGGCTGCGTTTTGGCACACAGGAACTGGTGCCCATCATGATTGGCGGCATGGGCGTGGACATTTCCACGGCTGAGCTGGCCCTGGAAGCGGCCCGTCTGGGCGGCATAGGCCATATTTCGGATGCCATGGTGCAAGACGTCTCCGACCGCCGCTTTGACACCAGCTTCGTCAAGGAAAAGACCAAGCTCTACAAACACAACATCGACAACTCGGACAAGAGCGAGGTGCAGTTTGACCTGGGCCGCCTGGCAGAAGCCACCAAGCTGCACGTGGGCAAGACCATGCAGGCCAAACAAGGCCCGGGCATGGTGTTTGTCAACTGCATGGAAAAGCTGACCATGAACGGGCCCAAAGAGACCCTGCAGGTGCGCCTGAACTCCTCGCTGGATGCTGGCATTGACGGCATTACCCTGAGCGCCGGCCTGCACCTGGGCTCGTTTGCCCTGATGGCCGACCACCCCCGTTTTCGCGATGCCAAGCTGGGCATCATCGTGTCCTCCGTGCGCGCCCTGCAGCTGTTTTTGCGCAAGACCGCGCGCCTGAACCGCCTGCCCGACTTCGTCATCATCGAAGGCCCTCTGGCCGGCGGTCACCTGGGCTTTGGCCTGGACTGGGCGCAGTACGACCTGGCCACCATCGTCAAGGAAATCAAGCTCTACCTGGAAACCGAAAAGCTGGACATTCCGCTGATTGCCGCAGGCGGCATTTTCACCGGCACCGACGCTGTGAATTTCATGGAAATCGGTGCATCGGGTGTGCAGGTCGCCACGCGCTTTACCGTGTCCCACGAGTGCGGTCTGCCCTCCAAGGTGAAGCAGGAGTACTTCCGCGCCAGCGAGGAAGACATCATTGTCAACACCGTCTCGCCCACCGGCTACCCCATGCGCATGCTCAAGAGCACGCCGGCGATTGGCTCAGGCATTCGCCCCAACTGCGAGGCCTATGGCTATTTGCTGGATGGCAACGGCGGCTGCGCCTACATCAACGCCTACAACGAGCAGATCAAGATCCATCCGGATGGCAAGAACATCTCGGTGGTGGACAAGACCTGTTTGTGCACCCATATGCGCAACTACAACTGCTGGACCTGCGGCAGCACCACCAACCGGCTGAAGGACACCACCTACAAGCTGCCCGACGGCACGTATATGGAGCTCAGCGCCGAGCACATCTTCCGCGACTACCAGTTCAGCGTGAACCACCAGATCGCCATGCCGGAGATGCCGGAGCTGGTCAAGGCGTAACGCAAAGAGGCCTCTCAGGGCCTTTTTTTTTATGGGTCTGTAGATCTCTCTCCGCTTGGTGAGACCTTTTGTTTCCCTGCTTGGTGGAACCTTTTCGCTCGCTGCGCGGGGAGGGGATATGCCGGGCGACGATTTGCGGTAGCCGCCATGAGGAGCTCG
>JAYVNF010000269.1:0-36887 GCA_043758575.1 Rhodoferax sp. | reverse complement strand
GAAGTCGTCGCCGCCTCGCACCAGATACCCGTGTTGCTGGACTTCTGGGCACCCTGGTGCGGCCCCTGCAAGGTGATAGGCCCGCTCTTGGAAAAGGTGGAAGCCGCCTACGAGGGCCGCTTCAAGCTGGTCAAAATCGACTCCGACCAGGAACAGGAACTCAGCCAGGCCTTTGGCATCCGCAGCATCCCGACCTGCGTGCTGATGGTGAACGGCAAGCCGGTGGACGGCTTCATGGGCGCCGTGCCCGAAGGCCAGCTCAAGACCTTTCTGGACAAGCACCTGCCCGCTGCCGAGGCGCTGGAAGCCGAGGAAGACATGGAGGATGCCGCCGCCCTGGCCGCCGCAGACCCACAGGCTGCCCTGCACCAGCTGCATTCGGCACTCAGCGCGGACCCTGGCAACGACGGCGCCCGCTACGACTATGTGCGCCTGCTGGTCGAGCACAACATGCTGGACGACGCCGAGCAGGCCCTGGCCCCGGCCCTGGTGGCCATCCCGCGCCAGATCCGCTTTGAGGCACTGGAGCAGTTCATCGACGCCATCCGCTTTGTCGAACGCGACGAACGCGGCGCCTGGTCGCCCGAGCAGTTTGACGCGCTGATTGCCGCCAACAAGCGCGACTTCGATGCCCGCCTGGCCAAGGCCCGGGTGCTGATGGTCGCGGGTGAGTGGACCGCCGCCATGGACGAGCTGCTGGAAATCGTGATGCGCGACAAGGCCTGGAACAACGCCGTGCCGCGCAAGACCTTTGTGGCCATCCTGGAGCTGCTGACACCACCCAAGCCCAAGGCCAACCCGGCAGCAGCCGGCAAGAGCGCCGGTGGCATCGAACTCATGGGCAAGGTCGTGGCCGAGCAGGACCCGCAGGCGCAAATGGTGGCGGCCTACCGGCGCAAGCTCAGCATGGCGCTGAACTAAGCAAGACCGGGTTGGCAGCGCCAACAAAAACCACAATCCTCAAAAATTCTGTGGGAAATTGCGATGTACAGGTGTTTACCCTCTCCTGGAAATGGCGTCTTGCAAGCATCATCGGAGGGCTAAATAGCACGGTCGTTCTATTTTCAAGAATATCAATCTGGAGACGTTGAATGAAATTCACACTATCAACCTGGGGCTCGATTGGCGCCTCGCTTTTGGTCGCTGCTTGCGGAGGCGGCGGTGGCGGCAATGCAGGGAGCGTAGTTGCCAATCCGGCTCGCGGACAGCTGGTGCAGTCCCCTCCGCTTCGCATCACTTCGCTGGCTGCGGCCGAGTTCACCGGGGAACTCAGTGCAAGTGCCAGCGGACAGAGCCTGCTGCAGCTATCGACCGGGTCACCCACCGGCGCACTTCCGTGCGGCGTAGATGTGCAATACCTCAATTACGGCACGGTGGGAGCCAAGGGTGAGAGCACCACGGCCACCGCTGCATTGATGGTGCCAACTGGTTCAGGCACAACCCTCAAGGGAACACCGTGCAACGCACCCCGGCCCATTGTGCTGTTTGCGCATGGCACCACGATAGAGAAGCGATACAACCTCGCCGACTTTACCGACCCGACAAACCCTGCCTATAGCCAGGCGCTGTTGCTGGCTGCCGAATTTGCGGCACAGGGCTATATCGTTGTGGCTCCCAATTACGCAGGCTATGACAGCAGCACCTTGGGTTACCACCCCTTTCTCGTGGCAGACCAGCAAAGCAAGGACATGATGGATGCGCTGGCGGCTGCCAAGACAGCCCTGCCTTTACTGAGCTCGGGTGCCAGCGCCAGCAGCCAGCTCTTTGTCACCGGCTATTCCCAGGGTGGTCACGTCGCGATGGCGACCCACCGCGCCTTGCAAACTGCGGGCATCCCTGTCACCGCCTCTGCACCCATGTCCGGGCCTTATGCCATGGCGCTGACTGCAGATGCCATCGTGGGTGGGCAGGTCAACCTCGGCAGCACCATATTCTTGCCCTTGGTTGTTACTGCTTACCAAAAGAGCTATGGCGATGTGTACGCAAGCACCGCTGATTTCTATGAGGACGCATATGCCACGGGCATTGAGTCGGTGTTCCCCGGCGCCTACACCACCACCACCGCAGTGACCAGCGGCAAAGTGCCACAACTGGCGTCCTTCAACAGCACGCCTCCTGCACCTGCGTTTGCCAGCGTTACGCCGGCAACCACCGGAACAGCCGGCCAAAACGCGCTGTGGGCTTTAGGCTTTGGTACCCCCAACCTGTTCAAGAACAGCATGCGAGCAGCCTATTTGACCGATGCTGCCATCAACCCCGACTCCGGCGCGGCCACCGCTGCAGCCACACCGGGATATGCACTGCGTAAACACCTGAAAGACAATGATTTGCGCTCTTGGACCAACCCTGCTGCGCCCATCCTGCTGTGCGGCGGTGCCAATGATCCGATTGTCTATTTCGCCAACACCAGCCTCATGGCTGCAGCCGTCTGGCCTGCCCAAGTGAGCGGGCATCTGGTGACGGTTTTGGACCTGGATTCCACAGCGGGAACCCCGGGTGCCGCCAATCCTTTTTATGCAGCCAAGGCAGGATTCCAATCCACCAATCAGACTCTGTACAACAACACGGTTGCAACTGCCACGGCGGCAGGTCAATCGGCACCGGCCGCTGCAGCCAGCGCACAGTCTGCGGTTACGTCCAATTACCACTCAGGAGCTGCTCCCTTTTGCACAGCTGCGGCACGCGGCTTTTTTACCAACTTCTGATTTGACGGAGCAATTGATATGAACAACAAATTCTTCCCTCTGTCCATCATTGCCGCCGGCGCCTTGCTCGCAGCCGGCAGCGCCTGTGCCCAGTACACGGTGCAACTGGGCTACGCCGATGTGGACCCCGGCGCCAGTGCCGGCGCCACCAGCGGACCTTTTGTTCCGCCCAACACCACCAGTCTGAATGTCAAGAAGCAACAAACCGTGTTCTTCAGCATTGCCTATGACATCACCGAGAACTGGGATGTGCAGCTGGCCCTGGGTTACCCGCCCACGCACGACGTGACCTTGCGCGTGATCACGCCGGGCAACCTGCCGCCCAGCGTGGCAGCCAAGGCCGGTCAGCTGATCGGCACCGTGCGCCAGATCGCGCCTACCGTGTTTGCCAACTACAAATTCGGCGAGCCATCGGACAAGTTCCGTCCGTTTGTAGGCATTGGCGTGAACTACACCATGTTTGACCAGGCCGACTCCACCGCCTTGTTCAACCAGATCAGCGGCGGCGTGACCAACAACAAGCTGACCGACTCCTGGGGCCTGGCGGCCCAGGTCGGCGCCACCTACAAGCTGGATGGCCCCTGGTCCATCTCCGGCACCTGGTCGACCGCGGACGTGAAGTCCACCCTGACCAACAACACCTACGGCATCGAGCGCAAGACGGACATCAAGTTCAGCCCCTCCGTGCTGATTCTCTCGGTGGGCTACGCTTTCTAAAGCTACGCGCCTGCACGCAAAAGGCCGCAACCCTCACGGGTTGCGGCCTTTTTGTTTGGCTGCAGGGTGGACTCAAGCCGTCAGCCGCTGCAGCGCTTCCTGGTACTTGGCCGCCGTTTTGGCAATCACCGCATCGGGCACGCGCGGCGCTGGTGGCGTCTTGCTCCAGGGCTTGCCGTCAACCTGGGCCTGCTCCAGCCAGTCGCGCACAAACTGCTTGTCGTAGCTGGGCGGGTTGGTGCCTTCCTGGTAGCTTTCCTGGGGCCAGAAGCGCGAGGAGTCGGGGGTGAGCACCTCGTCCATCAGGGTGAGCGTGCCGTCCTTGTCCAGGCCGAACTCGAACTTGGTGTCGGCAATGATGATGCCCTTCTTCAAGGCAATCTCGGCGGCGGTCTTGTAGATGCGGATGCTTAAGCTCCGGATTTGCGTGGCCAGTTCCAGGCCAATCATCTCCACCGTTTGCTCAAAGGTGATGTTCTCGTCATGGTCACCCACGGCCGCCTTGGCCGCTGGCGTGTAAATCGGCTCGGGCAGCTTGGAGGCGTTCTTCAGGCCGGCGGGCAGCTTGACGCCACAGACCGCACCGTTCTCCTGGTATTCCTTCCAGCCACTGCCTGCCAGGTAGCCGCGCACCACGGCCTCCACCGGCAGGGGTTTCAAGCGCTTGACCAGCATGGAGCGGCCCGTGACCTGCGCCACCTCATGCGGCAGCACCACGCTCTCGGGGGCCTCGCCAGTGAGGTGGTTGGGGCAGATGTTGGCGCCATGGGGGCCGAGCTTGTCGAACCAGAACAGCGCCATCTGCGTCAGCAGCACGCCCTTGCCGGGGATGGGTTCGCCCATGATGACGTCAAAGGCGGACAGGCGGTCGCTGGCCACCATCAGGATGCGGTCATCGCCCACGGCATAGTTGTCACGCACTTTGCCACGGGCGAGCAAGGGCAGGGAGAGGGCCGAGGTGTGCAGTACAGAGGTCATGGTGTCTTGAAAGTGGAAAGGCCCGCCGCAACCCTGTGGGTCACCGCGAGCCTTCGATTATCGCAAAGCGTGGGGGCTCTTCTTTTTATTGCACGACTTGTGCCAACTCGCCCCGGGCGTAACGCCCCGCCACCACCGACAGGCTGTCGCCTTTGATGCTGCCGGCCTGGCCTTCGCAGCCGAATTCGAGGTAGCGCTGCTTGCAGATCGCCATGGCGGCTTCGCGGGCCGGCTTGAGCCATTCGCGGGCGTCGAACTTCTCGGGGTTCTCGGCCAGGAACTTGCGAACCGCGGCGGTCATGGCCAGGCGGATGTCGGTGTCGATATTGATCTTGCGCACGCCAAATTTGATGGCCTTCTGGATCTCTTCCACCGGCACGCCGTAAGTCTCTTTCATCTTGCCACCGTACTGGTTGATGATGGCCAGCAGGTCTTGCGGCACGCTGCTGGAGCCGTGCATCACCAGGTGGGTGTTGGGCAGGCGGCGGTTGATTTCCTTGACGCGCTCGATGGCCAGGATGTCGCCGGTGGGCTTGCGTGTGAATTTATAAGCGCCGTGGCTGGTGCCAATGGCAATCGCCAGGGCATCGAGCTGGGTGCGCTGCACGAATTCAGCGGCCTGCTCGGGGTCGGTGAGCATTTGCTCGCGGGTCATGGTGGCGTCGGTGCCGTGGCCGTCTTCCTTGTCGCCTTTCATGGTCTCCAGGCTGCCCAGGCAACCGAGTTCCCCTTCGACGGTAACGCCGGTGGCGTGCGCCATCTCCACCACCTTGCGGGTGACTTCGACGTTGTAGTCGAAGCTGGCGATGCTCTTGCCGTCGGCTTCCAGGCTGCCGTCCATCATCACCGAGCTGAAGCCCAGGTTGATGGCACCCTGGCAGATGGCCGGGCTCTGGCCGTGGTCCTGGTGCATGACCAGAGGGATGTGGGGATAGGCTTCGACAGCGGCGGAGATCAGGTGCTTGATGAAGGCCTCACCGGCGTACTTGCGGGCACCGGCGCTGGCCTGCAGGATGACCGGGGCACCGACGGCGTCGGCCGCGGCCATGACGGCCTGCACCTGCTCCAGGTTGTTGACGTTGAAAGCTGGAATGCCGTAGCCCTTGACTGCAGCATGGTCCAGCAGCTCGCGCATGGAAACGAGTGCCATTTTTGAGAATCCCCGGAAGTTGAAAGTGGTGCGCGGCACCCCGTGGTAACCGCTTGGTAACTTTTACCCAAAGGGATTCTAACGTGGGCTCTCTCAGGCCACCTGACAGATCTTGAGCATATTCGTGCCGCCCGGCGCGCCCATGGGTTCGCCACAGGTAATGGCGTATACATCGCCGCTTTGCACAATGCCGCGCGCCTTGAGGTGGGCCTCGGCCTGCTGCAGCGCGGTGTCGCGGTCGCCGCTGGTATCGATGAAGAGCGGGCGCACATTGCGGTACAGGGCCATCTTGCGCTGCGTGGTGACCTTGGAGGTGAGCGCGTAAATCGGCACGCGGATCAGGTGGCGGCTCATCCACAAAGCAGTGGAGCCGCTGTCGGTCATGGCCACAATCGCCTTGGCGCCCAGATGGTGTGCGGTAAAGAGTGCGCCCATGGCGATGGTCTGGTCGATGCGGCTGAATTTCTTGCCGGTGAAGTCGGCTTCCAGCTCGAAGTTTTCATGGCCTTCGGCGGCGTGGCAGATCTTGGCCATTTCCACAATGGTTTCCAGCGGGTATTTGCCGGCGGCGGTTTCGGCCGAGAGCATCACGGCGTCGGTGCCGTCCAGCACGGCATTGGCCACGTCACTGACTTCGGCGCGGGTGGGCACCGGGTTGGTGATCATGGACTCCATCATCTGCGTTGCGGTGATGACCACGCGGTCGTGCTCGCGGGCCAGCTTGATCATGCGCTTTTGCAGACCCGGCACCAGGGCGTTGCCCACTTCCACGGCCAGGTCGCCACGGGCCACCATGATGCCGTCGCTGGCCAGCAGAATTTCCAGCAGCTTGGGGATGGCTTCGGCGCGTTCGATCTTGGCGATCAGACCGGGCTTGTGGCCGTATTCGTGCGCGGCCACGTTGCAGAGTTGGCGCGCCATTTCCATGTCGGTGGCGTTCTTGGGGAAGCTCACCGCCACATAGTCGGCCTGGAAGCTCATGGCCGTGCGGATGTCTTCCATGTCCTTGGCGGTCAGGGCCGGTGCGGTCAGTCCGCCGCCCTGCTTGTTGATACCCTTGTTGTTGGACAGCTCGCCGCCGAGCTTGACAGTGGTGTGCACCTGCTCGCCGCGCACGGCGTCCACGGTGATGACGATCAGGCCGTCGTTGAGCAAGAGCACATCGCCGGCTTTCACCTCGCGCGGCAGCTCCTTGTAGTCCAGGCCGACGGCGTCAATATCGCCGAGCTCGACGCGCTGCGCATCCAGAATGAATTTCTGGCCGGGCTCCAGGAACACCTTGCCTTCGGCGAATTTGCCAACGCGAATCTTGGGGCCTTGCAGGTCGGCCATGATGGCGACTTCGCGGCCAGCGCGCTTGGCGGCTTCGCGCACCAGGCGGGCGCGGTCTATATGGTCCTGGGCCTTGCCGTGGCTGAAGTTCAGCCGCACCACGTTGACGCCGGCGCGGATCATCTGCTCCAACAGTGCCGGATCGCTGGAAGCGGGGCCTAGGGTGGCAACAATTTTGGTGGCGCGACGGGGCATGGCGATGTCTCCTTGGAATAATGTTGCGATTCTCACACGGATGCTGCCCGTATGCGGTTACAACTGTGCGTCAACTTGGCCGAGTGCATGAGACAATTAATGACTCTATCCATACGCGATGCACGTTCCTGCAAACCCGTCACAGCCCTGCGGCAGACTCTTGCCGCCCGGGATTCCCACGTGCGGGTGCGGCTATGAGGGCGGCCCATGATTGACCTGCAGACACCGGTGGCCGAGCTGCTGGACAGCACCCACGGCAAACCCAAGCTGCTGGTGGTGGACGACCAGCCCATCAACATCCAGGTCATGTACCGCTGCTTTGCCGGCGACTACCAGGTGTTCATGGCCACCAGTGGTGAACAAGCCCTCAACATTTGCAAGAGCAACCCGCCTGACCTGATCCTGCTGGACGTGGTGATGCCGGGGCTGGACGGTTTTGAGGTCTGCAAACGCCTCAAGGCCGACGAGACCACCAGCCACATCCCGGTGATTTTTGTCACCGCCCACAACGACCCCGCGCAGGAAACCCATGGCCTGAGCCTGGGCGCGGTGGACTTTATTGCCAAGCCGGTCAATCCGGATGTGGTGCGGGCGCGGGTCAAGACCCATCTGACGCTGAAGTTCCAGTCCGACCTGCTGCGCAAGCTGGTGTTCCTGGATGGCCTGACCGGGGTCTTCAACCGGCGCTATTTTGACCAGCAGGTCTCCACCGAGTGGTCGCGGGCCTCGCGCAACCAGTCACCGCTGTCGCTGATCCTGCTGGACGTGGACTACTTCAAACGCTTTAACGACCACTATGGCCACCAGGCCGGAGACGATGCGTTGCGCGTGGTCTCCAACGCCCTCAAGACCTGCCTGCGCCGCCCGGCCGATCTGGTGGCGCGCTACGGCGGCGAGGAGTTCGGCTGCCTCCTGCCGGAGACCTCGTTCGACGACGCCCTGCTGATTGCCAACGAGCTGGAGCGCAGGGTGCGCGAACTCGCCGTGCCGCATGCCAGCTCGTCGGTCACCAACGTAATCACCATCAGCCTGGGCCTGGCCACCCGCCCCGGCAATGCCGAAGGCGACGGCGATGTCAGCAGCCTGATCGGCCTGGCCGACAGCATGCTCTACAAGGCCAAGCGTACCGGGCGCGGACGCGTCTGCAGCGGCGTGCTGCCGGCTGCAAGTTAGGCCCGCGAGTCGAACTGCAGAATCGCCCGGGCAATCTGCTCCAGGGGCAGGATGTCATCCACCGCCTGCAGCTTGATGGCCTCCTTGGGCATGCCAAACACCACACAGGTCTCTTCGTTCTGCGCAATCGTGCGGGCGCCGCCGTCGTGCATCACCTTCATGCCACGCGCGCCGTCGTCCCCCATGCCGGTCATGATGATGCCCAGGGCGTCGCGCCCGGCCACCTCGGCGGCGGACTTGAAGAGCACGTCCACCGACGGTTTGTGGCGGTTCACCGGCGGGCCGTCCACCACGTGCACGTAGTACTGGCCCGAGGCCTTGCGCAGCTGCATGTGCAGGCCACCAGGCGCGATCAGTGCCAGGCCGCGCTGCAGACGGTCGCCGTCCTTGGCCTCGCGCACTTCCATGGCACACAGGCCGTTCAGGCGCTGGGCATACATGGCGGTGAACTTCTCCGGCATGTGCTGGGTAATGGCAATGCCGGGGGCATCGGCCGGCAGGCTGGTGAGCACCAGCTCCAGCGCCTGCGTGCCGCCGGTGGAGCTGCCCATCACCACCGGCTTGTTCATGGCGAACGCGTGTACCGAGGCGTGCAGCGCGGCGCGCGCTGGCAGTGCGCGGGCGGCAGCTTCGGGCACGGAAGTGCGGGCGCGTGGACGGGCCCGCGCGGCGATCTTGAGCGCCTGGATCATGTCGCGGCGCGAGTCATCCAGGTACTGCTTCAAGCCCAGCTTGGGTTTGGCCATGACCGAGATGGCACCCGCTGCCAGGGCTTCCAGCGCCACCTTGCTGCCCTCGGTGGACAGGGTGGAGCAGATCACCGTGGGAATAGGGTGGGTGGACATAATCTGGCGCAAAAAGGTCAGGCCGTCCATGCCTGGCATTTCGATGTCCAGCAGCAGCACGTCGGGCGCCGTCTTGCGAATCGCCTCCATCGCCAGCAGCGGGTTGGGGGCGCTGCCCACCAGTTCCACCTCGGGGTTGCCGGCCAGCATATGGGCCAATGCCTGACGCACGATGGCCGAATCATCGACCACGAATACCTTAACGACCATTATTTTTTGCCTTGTTCGGGGAATACGGTTTCTACCACGGGGTCCTGCGGGCCCACGGTCCAACTGACTTTGCGGTAACCGGTGCCGCCCAGGCACTGGTCGATGACGGCCACACCGTGGGACTCCAGGTAGTGCAGCACCCAATCCACATTGTTGCTGCCCACATGCTGGGCGCGAAACAGCTGCGGAAACATATTGCCACCGCCATACACAAAGGCCTGGCACATCTGCGGGTTGATGCCCTTGGCGCGCAGCTGCGTGAACATGCTGTGCATGGCGGCCACCCCGTAGGCGGTGTTGTGGCGGTTTTCGGCATTGGGTATGCCCACGTGCACGATGTGGCACATGCTGCCCAGGGTGCGGCGCGGGTCGCTCAGGATGACCGAGACGCAGGAGCCCAGCAAGGTCTTGAACTGCGCACCGGCCGGGCCCAGCGTGACGTCGCCCGGCATCAGCTCCAGCGGGGCGGCCGCACGCGGCGGCGGCTTTAACAGCGTGGCCATGTCAAAGCCCCTGCGACCGCGCTACCGCCAGGCGCGCCACCTCAGGCCACCTTTCGGAAGGCACCGGGGATGACGGTTTGCAGCGGCGTCTTGCAGGGCACGCGGCCCTCAGCCGTGCCCAGAAAAAACAGGCCCCCGGGCTTGAGCAGGGCCAGCACCCGGTCCACCACATCGACCTTGGTTTCGGGGGCAAAATAAATCAGCACATTGCGCAGAAAGATCACGTCAAACGGCCCCAGGCCACCAAACGGTTTGCACAGATTGAGCTGGCCAAACTGCACACGCTGGCGAATCTTGTCCCGCAGCAGCACCTGGCCTTGCGAGGGGCCTTCGCCACGCAGGCAGTAGCGGCGCAGCCGCTCGGGCGTGACCGCGCGCAGCCGGTCTTCCGGGTAGATCGCTTCCTTGGCACTGAGCAGCACGCGGTGGCTGATGTCGGTGGCCAGGATGGACCAGTTGGGTCCTATGCGGCCGGCCACCTGCAAATCGCTCATGAGCATGGCTGTGCTATAGGCCTCATCGCCAAAGGAGCTGGCCGCGCTCCACACCGACAGGCTGTGCTTGTTGGCAAAGTTGGGCAGCTCCTGCTGCAGCAAATCGTAGTGCTTGGGCTCGCGGAAAAAATAGGTCTCGTTGGTGGTGAGCAGGTCCACCGCCATCTGGAACTCGGCCGCCTGCGACTCGTCTTCCAGCATGGCGATGTAGTCGGCAAACGTGCCAAAGCCCATCTTCTGGATGCGCGGCGCCAGCCGGGAATGGATCAGTGACTTTTTAGAGGCGTTGTAAGACAGGCCGACAGCCGCGTACATCAGCTCGGCAATGCGCCCAAACTCCTGGTCACTGAATACGAGGTTGGCCAAGGCTGCCTTTTCTGTTTGCGAAGTCAGTAGGGGCGAAAGTTGCCGTTGCCCTGGCTGTTGCCCAGGCCACCACCACGCACCGCGGCCGGCACCACCCGGCTGCTCAGGCGCGGCGCACTGGCGCGGCGCTCTAGGCTGGGTGGCGCAATGGCGCGCACACTGGCAGCACCGCCGGTGTTGAAGAAGGCAATGCTTTGCTGCAGCTGCTCGGCCTGGGCCGAGAGCTCTTCACTGGTGGCCGCCAGCTCCTCGGAGGCCGAGGCATTTTGCTGGGTGGCCCGGCTGAGCTGGCCCATGGCGCCGCCAATCTGCACCACCGATTCGCTTTGCTCGGTACTGGCGGCAGCAATCTCCTGCACCAGCTCGCTTGTCTTTTGGATGCTGGGCACGATTTGCTCCAGCAGCTTGCCGGCGCGCTCGGCGGTGGCCACGCTGCTGCCGGCCAGGTCGCCAATTTCCTTGGCCGCCAGCTGGCTGCGTTCGGCCAGCTTGCGCACCTCGGCGGCGACCACGGCAAAGCCCTTGCCGTGCTCGCCGGCGCGTGCCGCTTCGATAGCCGCGTTCAGGGCCAGCAGATTGGTTTGGTAGGCAATATCGTCCACGATGCCGATCTTGGACGCAATTTGTTTCATGGCGCTGACGGTCTGGCTCACCGCCTGGCCGCCCTGCGTGGCCTCGGCACTGGTCTTGGTAGCCATCCCGTTGGTGGCCGTGGCGTTGTCGCTGTTCTGGGCGATGGAGGCCGACATGACGTCGATACTGGCGGTGGTCTGCTCCACACTGGCGGCCTGTTCGCTGGCCGCCTGCGACAGCGACTGCGCCGTGGCGCTGACCTGGCCGGCTGCTCCGCTTAGCGCATCGGAGGCGGCACGCACCTCGTCCATCACCTGGGTCAGGTTTTCGGCGGTGCTGTTGGCACTGGTCTTGACCTGGCCAAACAGGCCAAAATATTCGCGCGTGATACGGTGCGTCAGATCGCCTTGGGCCAGCGCGGCCAGGGCCAGCGCGGTGTCGCTCATGGCGCCTTCGCTGGTCTCCAGCAACTGGTTCATGGCGGTGGACAGGCTGGCAAAAAAGCCGGACTTGCCAGCCAGGTTCACCCGGCCCGACAAATCGCCCTGGGCCGCTGCGGCGACGATGGCCGAAACCTCCTGCTCGGCGGCGATGTCATCGGTGCGGTCTATCCAGTGCGTGATGCGGCCTATGGCCGTGCCGGCCTCGTTGTGCACCGGGCGCGCCAACAAGCGCAGCTGGCGACCCTGGATTTCCATGTCCACGGTTTCACCCGAGCGCACTGCGGCATCGAAGGTGCTGGCGTCCTGCGGATTTTTGAACAGGGTGCTGAGCGGGTTACCGTACAACTGCTCGGCGTTGAAACTGGCGCCACCAAACAGCTTAAGCAGTTCCTTGGCCGGCGGCGTGGCGTGCACCAGCAGGGCCTGGGCGTTGGAGACCGTGACGCACACCGGCAGGCTGTCCAATGACAGGCGGATGCGCTGGTTGAACTCGGCCGCCTGGGCGGCTTTTTGCATGGTGGCCTGGGCCGCGCGCGCGGTATCGGTGACGCGCGCCTTTTGGCCCGGCAGGTCTTCCATCTCTTCGTCAAACTGGCCTTGCGAGTATTTTTCCAGCAGGTGCACCATGCGGAACTTCAGCTTGATGTGGGAGCCCACCAGCTCATTGATGGAGCGGGCCATGGAGGCATAGCTGCCCTCGAACTGCTGCACCGGCAGCACATGGTCAATCAGCCCCAGCTCATGCTGCTGGCTCATGTGGGCCTGCGCCGCCTCGAACTGCAGCAAGGTGTCTTTCATCTTGCCCAGCGGCGCCAGCAGCTGGCCGATTTCGCTCTGGTCGGCCTCGATCACCGTATCCAGCCGGCCCGAGGCCACCTGCTGTGCCACACCCAGCGCGCGGGCCAGCGGGCGGGTGATGCTGGAAGTGACCAGCCACGCCAGCAGCACCGCCGCCAGCACGGTCAGTACCACAATCACCAAGGCGGTTTGCAGGATGCGGTCGGCACTGGCGACGGCCGAGGCGACCTGGCCCTGCATCTGTTCGACCTGGGCTTTGACAAAGGGCTCCAGCAGTTTTTGCAAGGCCTCGCTGGAGGCATCAAAGCCGCCCATCAGCTTGTTGCCGGCCTCCGGGCCACCGGCCACATAGGCTTTGGCCATGGCTTGGCCAGTCTCGAAATAGCGCGCCGCACCGGCCTGGATGGCCTGGATACGCTGGGCCGACTGGGTGTCGCCGGTTTGCGCGAAATGCTTTTCGAATTGGCCTAAGGAGAGGTTCAGCGCATCGAAGTTGTCCTGGGCATTTTTAAAGCCGTCGTCCAACCCGTCCTTGGCGCGGGTGGCCGACACATCGGAGAGGAACTGCTGGATCTGCACCACGTTCTTGTCCACGCTGGCGGCCAGCAGGGCGTATTTCGCGCCCTCCTCCGACACTGTCACCATGCTCTGCTTGACGCCACCGAGCTGGCTGCTCAACCACAGCGTGAAGCCGATAAAGAACACAATGGGCAGCGCAAAACCCACCAGAATGCGCGAGCGAATAGACAGGTTCATGGGGTTCAGGCTTTCGCGGCCAGTGCGGCCATTTCATTGATGTCCAGTGCGCGTTCGGGGGCCAGGATGACGATGAAGTCCTCGCCCACGCGGCCAATGCCGTGCACAAAGTCGCGCCGTATCGAGGTGCCAAACTGCGGTGGCGGCTCCACATGGGCGTTGGCGATGTCGATCACCTCGCTCACCGAATCCACCAGCAGACCGAGCTCGACTTTTTCGTCTTCCACGGTGGTGTCAAAAATAATGATGCAGGTCTTCTTGCCCAGCTGCGCGCGCGCGCGGCCAAAGCGCGATTGCAGGTCGATCACCGGCACCACCGAGCCGCGCAGGTTGATGACGCCGCGCACAAACGCGGGCATCAGCGGCACCATGGTCATATTGCTGTGCTGGATGATTTCGCGCACACAGCGGATGTCCATGGCAAAGACTTCATCACCCAGGGAGAAGGTCAGGTACTGCAGTGCCGGCCCCTGGTCCACCAGGCCCAGCGCGGTGGGCGCAGTGTCAACTTGCATGTTCAACTCCGGTAATCAGCTCGCCCAGCGAGGCCACATCCAGAATCAGCGCCACATCGCCATTGCCCAGGATGCTGGAGCCGGAAATGCCGCGCAGGGTGTGGAACAAACGCCCCAGGGGCTTGATCACGGTCTGGTTCTGGCCCAGCAGCACCTCCACTTCGATGCCGTATTTGCCGCGCGGCGAATGCACCACCACGATGCTGACGCGCGGCGGCAGCTCGGATTCCACCGCATACAGGGTGCGCAGGCGCACCACCGGCAGCGTGGCACCGCGCAGCTCCACGCAGTGGCGCCCGCGCTCGTCCACCCGCACGTGTTCGCCACCGGACTCGATCACCTCCACCACCGACTCCAGCGGCAGCACAAAGGTAGAGCGGCCCACGCCGACCATGAAGCCATCGATGATGGCCAGGGTCAGCGGCAGGCGGATGTCCACCTGCAGGCCCTTGCCGGGGTTGCTGTTCAGGCGAAGGCTGCCGCGCAGCGCCTCGATGTTGCGGCGTACCACGTCCATGCCGACACCGCGCCCGGACAGGTTGGTGACCTGCTCAGCAGTAGAAAAACCGGGCTCGAAAATCAGCATATTGATCTCGTCATCCGGCGGCACCACGCCGTTTTCCACCAGGCCCCGGTTCCAGGCGCGCTGCAGCACGCGCTCGCGGTTGATGCCGCGGCCATCGTCCTCGATGCGGATCAGGATGGCGCCGGTCTCGTGGCGCGCACTCAGGACCAGCTTGCCGGCGGCCGGCTTGCCGGCGGCGATGCGCTCCTGCGGCGGCTCCAGGCCATGGTCCAGCGAGTTGCGCACCAGGTGCATCAGCGGATCGGCAATTTTTTCGACCATGGATTTGTCGAGCTCGGCGTCACCGCCGATGATTTCAAAGGCCACTTCCTTGCCCAGGCTGGAGGCGGTGTCGCGCACCACGCGGCGAAAGCGGCTGAAGGTCTCGCCCACCGGCACCATGCGCAGGCCCAGGGTGCCGTTGCGGATTTCCTCGATCAGGCTGTTCATGTGCAGATTGGCCTCGATCAGCGCCTCGGTGTGGGTGGCGCGCGCCAGCAAGGTGGCTCCGGCACCGGCAATCACCAGCTCGCCCAGCAGGTTGATGACGGCATCCAGCCGATCGGCCTGGACCCGTATGTAGCGCTCCTCGGAGGGCGCGGCCTCGCGTATCTTTTGCTGCTTGCCCAGGGCTGCGGCCACCACCTCGGGCGCCACACCGGCCTGCGCTTCCAGCAGGTCGCCCAGCTTGGCCTTGGCCACTGCCGGCATGCCGCGGCTGGCTTCCTGGGTGCTGAGCACCTGGGCCAGCTTGTCCTGGCTGACAGCGCCCACGGAGACCAGCATGTCACCCAGGCGCGGCGTGCCGGGCATGTCTTCAATGGCGCGGGTCAGCTTCTGGTCGGCGGTTTCGGGTGCCACCACGTCGAGCTCGCAGTCGTCCATCACAAAGCTGAAAGCGCCTTCGATGTCCTCGCGGCTGGCGCTGCTGCGCAGCTGCATGGCAAAGCCCAGGTAGCAGCTCTCCGGATTCAGGTTCACCAAGGGCGGCACGCCCTCGGCACCGCAGCGCACCGACACCACCTCACCCATGCCGCTCAGGTAGCGCGCCACTGACAGCGGGTCCATGCCGTTGCGAAAAGTCTCCAGGCCAAAGCGGGCGGAAATGGTCCAGACGCCGGCCACCTCGGCCGCTTTGCCGGAGTCTGCTGCGGGCACACTCTGCGCCTTGGCGGCTACTGCGGCGGCAGCGCCACCGCCTTCGCTCAAGGCGCGCAGCTGGATCACCAGATCGGCGCGCTGGTCTTTTTGTTCGGCGGTGTCGGCGCTCTCGTCAGCGGCGGTGTCCACCAGGAACTTGATCTGGTCATTGCACTGCAAGAGCAGGGTGCTGATGTCGGGGGTCAGCGCCACATCGCCATCACGCATCTTGTCGAGCAGGGTCTCCACGTGGTGGGTGAACTCCACCACCCGGTTCAGGCCGAAGATGCCGGCCGAGCCCTTGACGGTGTGGGCACAGCGAAACAGCGAGTCCAGCAGTTCGCGGTTGTCGGGCTGTTCTTCGAGCTCGAGCAGCAAAGTCTCTATGGCCTCAATCTGCTCGGCGGCCTCGCTGATAAAGGCCGGCATGGCCTGCGCGATAAAGTCCAGGTCGGCGTCCAGGCTCATGGGCTGACTCCGGTGGATCCACTCTTCAGGTGGCGAGCGTCCAGCCAGTTCACCAGGCCTATGGTGCGGCAGGCGTCGGCAAAGGCGGTGCTGGCTTCCACCAGGCGCCAGGGGGTGTCGCCGTTGGAGAGGGCGGCCAGCAATTGCAGGCCCGAGCCATCCACTTCGGCCACGTCACGCGCCGAGACTTCCAGAAAATCGCGCCCCTTGGCTGTTTGCTCCGCCAGCCAGGCCAGCAGCGCATCGCGCGTTTCCAGTGCGCTGTAAATATTCAGCTCGGCTGGCAGTTCAAAGCGTTCACCCATAACAATTTCCTCACCGCATGACGGGCCGCTTGCGACCCGGTTTTCAAGGCCTACCGATTCTGCAAACCGCTCAGGTGCACAGCTTGGCGACCGCGTTCACCAGTTGGGTGGGGGCAAAGGGCTTGACCATCCAGGCCTTGGCGCCGGCGGCCTTGCCCTGCTCTTTTTTCTCTTCCTGGCTTTCGGTGGTGAGCATCAGAATCGGCAGGAATTTGTAGGCCGGCAGGGCCTTGGCCGCGCGCACGAACTCAATGCCGTTCATGATCGGCATGTTGACATCGCAGACCGCCATGTTGATCTGGCGCCCATCCAGCAAGGCCAGTGCGGCCTGGCCGTCACCGGCCTCCAACACGTTGTAGCCGGCGCCGGTCAGGGCCATCTTCACAACCTGGCGCAGGCTGGCCGAGTCATCAATTACCAATATCGTCTTTGCCATTTCAACCTCTTAGAAAAATGTGGTTTCTTCGTCCGCCCCGCCGCCCGCGCCGGCTTGCGTTGTGCCCGCGTGGCTTTGCCTTTGATCGGACATGGCGTACTGTGCCTCCAGCCGGGTCAGCCAACTGGGCAGGTCAGGGATGTCGCTGCCGTGGCCTTCCACCACCTCTTGCAAGCGGGCCATATCGGCCTCCAACAGGGCAATCATCTGGCTGATGCGGTCCTGGAACTGAAAGGCTATGCACATGCGCTCCACCTGCTCGGCCACCATCTGGGTTTCGCGCGACAGGGGCTGACTGAATTGCTCGATGGTGCCCACTGCCTTGCGCACCAACTCCAGCACGGCGGCAATCGCCTCGGCGCCGCCGGGCGGCAACTGGGCATGCTGCAGCAGCGGGGCAATGGCTTTTTCGCAGGCCTGGGCCAGGCCGGTGATGGAGGGGTCGCCCTGGTTGAGCGCATCGGCAATTTGCTGCGACTGGGCTTCGGCCAGCTGCACATGCGGGGTGATGCTGGAGAAGGCCTGCATCATCTCGGACACCGCCGTCTCGGACTGGCTGCGCGAGGTGGCCAGGTGGCGCGACCACACCGGCAGCAAGCCGGCGCACAGGGCGACCAAGGTTTGGGCTGCGTTGGCGGAGGCAGCAGTTTCAGAATTGATGGGCATTCCGATGAACTAAGAATTTAGTTCCATGGTAGCGCCAAAAACACCGGCTCAGCTGCGCTGGTGCCGGTTTTGTCGATTCTTTATTGCGCCGCGCGGCGCGTGAGGATTTCAAAGGCTGGCAGGGTCTTGCCCTCCAGCACCTCCAGGAAGGCGCCGCCGCCGGTGGAGATGTAGCCGATCTGCTTTTCAATGCCGTATTTGGCGATCGCCGCCAAGGTGTCACCGCCGCCGGCTATGGAGAAAGCACTGGACGCGGCAATCGCTTGCGCGATGGTGCGGGTGCCGTTCTCGAACGCGGCGAACTCGAACACGCCCACCGGGCCGTTCCAGACAATGGTGCCGGCCGACTTGAGCTGCGTGGCCAGGGCCTGGGCGGTTTGCGGGCCTATGTCCAGAATCAGGTCGTCGTCTTCCACCTCGGTGGCCAGTTTGGTCACTGCTGCGGCGTCGACGGCAAATTTCTTGGCGGTGACCACATCGGTGGGAATTGGCACGGCCGCGCCACGCGCGCGCATGGCCTCGATCACGGCAGTGGCCTGGTCCAGCAGGTCGGGCTCGGCCAGGCTTTTGCCGATGTTCAGGCCAGCGGCCAACATGAATGTGTTGGCAATGCCGCCGCCCACAATCAGCTGGTCCACATTGGCGGCCAGGCTCTTCAGGATGGTCAGCTTGGTAGACACTTTGGAGCCGGCCACGATCGCCACCAGTGGGCGCTTGGGCGCCAGCAGGGCCTTGGAGATGGCGTCCATTTCGGCTGCCAAGAGCGGGCCGGCACAGGCGATGGGTGCGTACTGGGCAATGCCGTAGGTGCTGGCCTCGGCGCGGTGCGCGGTGCCAAAGGCGTCGTGCACAAAGATGTCGCACAGGGCGGCCATTTTGCGGGCCAGGGCCTCGTCGTTCTTCTTCTCACCTTTGTTGACGCGGCAGTTTTCCAGCATCACCAACTGGCCCGGTGCGACCGTCACGCCATCCACCCAGTTGGCCAGCACGGGAATCTCGCGCCCCATCAGCTCGCCCATGCGCCGGGCCACCGGAGCCAGCGAGTCTGCGGGCTTGAAGGCACCTTCCGTGGGGCGACCCAGGTGCGTGGTGACCATGACGGCGGCACCCGCCTTGAGTGCCATTTCGATACAGGGCACGCTGGCGCGGATGCGGGTGTCTTCGGTGATGTGGCCGGCGTCGTCCTGCGGCACGTTCAGATCGGCACGTATGAACACACGTTTGCCGGCAACTTTGCCCTGGGCGCACAAATCAGAAAAACGGATGACGTTCATGGAGACACCTTGCTTGGAAAAGTTAAAACGAATGGCGGCCATTGTAGAAGCGCCGCCCGAGGACAACTACGGCCTACCAGCCCAGGCCCATGTGCAGCGGCAGGTACACCGCCATGCCGGCCACGATGGTGCCCAGCACCGAGTGGCCGCCGCCGCGGCGGGTGAAGTAGTACAGCACGCCGGCCAGCATGCCGTAGATGCGCGCGTCTTCCAGGGTCTGGATCAGCTGCCCATGGCTCATGACAATTTCCGGCGCGATCACGGCGCACAGCGCGGCAATCGGTGCGTACTGCAGGCCGCGCTGGGCCCAGCCGGGCAGCGCCCAGGGCCTGCTGGAGAGAAAGAAGAAACAACGCGCCAGCACCGAGACGCCGGCCAGAGCGGCAATGGTCAGCATGTGCTGCAGGTTGACCTCGCCGCTGAACAGGGGTGCCATGCTCAATGCCCCGCCTGCTGGGGTCGATCCGCGCAGGGTGTGCGCTCCAGCAGCAGGCACAGGCTCACGGCTGCGGCAATCGCCACCAGAATGTTGAGCTTCATGGGCAGGGCAAAGGCCGCCACGCCGGCGCAGGCGGCCACGCCCGCCGCCACCCAGCGCAGGCGGCTGGAAGCCAGCGAACAGGTCATGCCCACCAGCGCCAGGATGCCGGCAAAGCCCAGGCCCCAGGCGGTGGGAATCCAGTTGGCCAGAATCACCCCCAGCAGGCTGCTGGCAGTCCAGCTGAACCAGTTGATGCTGCCGTTGCCGGCCAGGTAGGCGATTTGCGCCTGGCGCCCGACCTCATCCGCAGCGGGCGCTGGGTGGCGTTTGATGAACAGCACGTAGGTCAGGTCACCGGTCAGATAACCCAAGAGCAAACGCCAGCGCATCGGCAGGTGCATGACAAAGGGCCGCATATGGGCGCTGAACACCACAAAGCGCAGGTTCACACAAAAGGCGGTGGCCAGAATCACCCATACGGGCGCGCCCGCCAGCATCAGCGGAATGGCGGCGAGTTGGGCACTGCCGGCGAACACGGTCAAGGCCATGAACAGGGCTTCGGCCGTGCCCATGCCGGACTTGACCATGGCCACACCGGTCATCAGGCCCCAGGCGGCAATGCCGGGGGCTACGGCCGCCATTTCGGCAAAGCCCTTGCGAAACTCCGGGTGACGATACAGCGCGCGTGCAGGCAGCATCAGGCTCAGGCCGTGCCAGCGCGCGCACTGGCAGTCGCGCCGGCATGTGCGGGCGGCGCAGACGGCTCGAAGCGCATGCCGGCTTGCAGTGCAAATCCGCGCAGAAAGTCGGCGGCCGCCAAGCGCTTGCCACCGGGGCGCTGCAGCTCCTGCAGCAGCAGCACGGAGTCCTGGGCCGCAACCGCAATGCCCTCGGGCCCAACCGCCAGTACCGTGCCGGGCAGCACGGCCGACTGCGAGGTCGGAGCTGCCAGGACCAAACCTTGCGCTGTAGCAGGCGCAGCAGCCTGCTGCGACAGGTCGCGGCCGGCCGGCTCGGCCCGCCAGACCTTGATGGTCTCGCCCTGCAGCACGGCCATGGCGCCAGGGAAGGGGTTGAAGGCCCGCACCCGCCGGCATAGCGTGGCAGCGTCCAGGCCCCAGTCCAGGGTCGCCTCGTGTTTTTCAATCTTGTGCGCGTAGCTCACGCCCTGGTGCGGCTGCGGCAGGCGCTGCAGGCCGCTGCCCACGGCCAGTTGCAGGGCTTGCACCACCATGTCCGCACCCAGGGCGGCGACCTTGTCATGCAGACTGGCAGTAGTGTCATCGGGCGCGATGGGCAGGGCCTGCTGCAACAACATGTCGCCGGTGTCCAGACCCACATCCATTTGCATGATGGTGACGCCTGTCTGGCTGTCACCTGCCTCGATGGCGCGGTGGATGGGCGCGGCACCGCGCCAGCGCGGCAACAGCGAACCGTGGATGTTCAGGCAACCCAGGCGCGGCCGGGCATCGGCGTGGGGCGATTCCATCAGGTCCAGCAGCCACTGCGGCAGGATCAGGCCATAGGCAGCCACCACCATCACATCCGCATCCGCAGCTTCAATGGCCTGGCGTGCAGCGGCAGCGTCCTGCGCATACTTGCCGTCCAGGCGCAAGCCCTGGGGCTGCGCCACCGGCAGGCCGTGGGCCAGGGCAAACTGCTTGACACTGGAGGCCTGCAGCTTCATGCCGCGCCCGGCCGGGCGGTCGGGCTGGCTCAGCACCAGCACCACATCAAAGCCGGCGCCGTGCAGACGCTCCAGTGCCAGGCGGGCAAATTCGGGGGTGCCAGCAAAAATGACCTTGAGCGCTGGCCTGGGCACTGGCGTGCCCAGTGGCGGCACCGACAGGCTCAACGCGCTTCCTCGCGCTGCAGCTTCTGCATCTTGGTCTTGATGCGGTTGCGCTTGAGAGGTGAGAGGTATTCCACAAACACCTTGCCCAGCAAATGGTCCATCTCGTGCTGCACGCAGACCGCCAGCAGACCCTCGGCCTCGATGGTGCGGCGCTGGCCCTGCGCGTCCAGCGCGCTCACATGCACGGCGTCATGGCGCACCACACCGTCGTAAATGCCCGGCACCGACAGGCAACCTTCTTCGTTAAGGTGGGTGGCCTCGCTCGTCCAGGTCAGCTCGGGGTTGATCAGGACGATGGGGTCGTTGCGCTCTTCGGAAATGTCGATGACCACCAGGCGCTCGTGCACATCCACTTGGGTGGCGGCCAGGCCTATGCCCTTGGCCTCGTACATGGTGAACAGCATGTCGGCCACCAGGGTCTGGATGCGCGCATCCACGGCGGTAATGGGTTTGGCGACCTTGTGCAGCTTGGGGTCGGGGTAGCAAAGAATCGGGAGTAAGGCCATGGTTTTGTCAGGTAGATGTCGCTATTTTCGCCACTTTTGCCCGTCCGGTTTGGGGGCCGGGTCCAAAAACGTTGCCGGATCAAGGGCTTGAGCGCAAAATCGTGCGTAAACTATCAAGTTACACCCCGGGACGGCTGCACCATATGACGATACACCTGATGGCGAAATCCAAAGTGGCGCTGGCCGCCTTTGCTGCCCTTGGCGCGCTTGCCAGCACCAGCCTGATGCCGTCGGCTTGGGCGCAGAACTTTCCCATCACCACTGCCCAGCAGGCCACCGCCGCCGCCGTGGCGCAAAAAGGCGTGCCCCTGAGTGCACTGGCCGACAACGCCCCCGACAGCTACACGGTCAAAACCGGTGACACGCTGTGGGGCATCTCCAGCCTGTTCCTCAAAAGCCCCTGGCGCTGGCCCGAGCTGTGGGGCATGAACCTGGAGCAAATCAAAAACCCGCACCGCATTTACCCCGGCCAGCTGCTGCGCCTGGAGCGCAGCAATGGCATGGCCACGCTGCGCCTGGATGACGGTACTGGCAGCGGCAGCGCCGCCACCGACCTGAACACGGTGCGGGTGTCGCCCCGCAACCGTGTGCAGGCCCTCTCCGACAACGCCCTGCCGACGCTCAAGCCCAGTGTGATTGAACCGTTCCTGGCCGAACCCATCATCATCGATGCGGCCGAGTTTGCACTGGCTCCACGCATTGTGTCGGCCCAGGAAGGCCGCGTGCTGCTGACCCGTGGCGACCGTGCCTATGCCCGTGGCCAAAGCGGCGCGCCGCTGCTGGACGATGCGTCCAAGGAAAAGCTCTTTCGCGTATTCCGCACCGCCACACCACTGAAGGACCCGGACAACGGACAGGTGCTGGGCTATGAAGCGGTGTATGCCGGTCGCGCCAAACTGATGAGCAGTGAAACCACGTCGGAAGAAACCGATTCCGACGGCAAGCTGAGCACTGCCATCGTGCCGGCGCGCATCGACATCGTCAGTGCCAAGGAAGAGATCCGGGTCGGTGACCG
Organism: Rhodoferax sp.; assembly: GCA_043758575.1. Lineage (GTDB taxonomy): Bacteria > Pseudomonadota > Gammaproteobacteria > Burkholderiales > Burkholderiaceae_C > Allorhodoferax. The sequence goes on along the minus strand of JAYVNF010000269.1, from coordinate 14,423 downwards.
GCTGCTGCCCGAGCCGCCGCGCGAGATTCGCACCTACACGCCGCACGCCCCGCAGGGCGCGATCAACGGACGCATTGTGTCGGTCTACGGCAGCGCCGTGGAAAACGCGGCGCAAAACCAGGTGGTGGTGATCAACAAGGGCAAGCTCGACGGCGTGGATTCCGGCACCGTGCTGGCCATTCTGAAGAATGGCGCCCGCATCATCGACAAGCAGGACGCGACCCGCCCCCTGCTCAAGCTGCCCGACGAGCGCAACGGTTTGTTGATGGTGTTCCGCACCTTTGACCACCTGTCCTACGCGCTGATTCTGGACATCACCGACGGTGTGCGCATAGGCGACCGGCTGGCGCCCCCGCGCTGATCCGTATGAACTGGAGCACAATGCGGCTCCATGGAACACTTGGAACTCGCCGCTTGGTTGCGGCTGCTACTCACCCCCGACGTTGGCGGCAATAGCGCGCGCAAGCTGCTGGCGGCGTTTGGTCTGCCAAACGCGGTCTTCCAGCAAACTGAAGCCGCATTGGGCCAGGTGGTCGGTACCACCCGTGCACAGGCCTTGCTGAGCGAACCAGCGGAGCTGCAGGCGCTGCTGCAAACCACCTGGGATTGGCAGCAGGGCGCGCCGTCCACACGCCGCATCCTGAGCCTGGGCGACCCGTTGTACCCGCAAGCCCTGTTGCAAACCGAGGACCCGCCGCCGCTCTTGTACGCCATGGGCCGCCCGGAAATCTGGCAGCACAACCTGCTTAACCGCGCGGCCCCGGCCTGCCTGGCAGTGGTGGGCAGCCGCAACCCCAGCCCCCAGGGCCTGGCCAATGCGCGCCAGTTTGCGCAGGCCCTGGCCGAGGCCGGCCTGACCATTGTCTCAGGGCTGGCCCTGGGTGTGGACGGCGCCGCGCACGAGGGCGCGCTGGACGGTGCCGCCCCCGATGCGCTGGCCACGGTGGCGGTGGTGGGCACCGGACTGGACCGGGTCTACCCCAGCCAACACCGGGCATTGGCGCACCGGATTGCCGAACACGGCGTGCTGCTGAGCGAGTTTGCCTTGGGCACCTTGCCGCTGGCCAGCAATTTCCCGCGGCGCAACCGCATTATTTCCGGCCTGTCGCGCGGCACGCTGGTGGTGGAGGCGGCCCTGAAATCAGGTTCGCTCATCACCGCCCAGCTGGCAGTCGAACAGGGGCGCGAGGTGTTTGCCATTCCCGGCTCCATCCATGCAACCCAGTCACGCGGCTGCCACGCCTTGCTCAAGCAAGGCGCCAAGCTGGTGGAGAGCGCAGAAGATGTGCTGGAAGAGCTGCAATGGAATGCAGACGCTAGCCTGGTCGCTGCGAACCTTGCCACCGAAACTGCGGACGACTGCGTCACCCAGGCCGCGCCCTTGCTGCCCGATGCACCCGAGTCCGCTTTGTTGCGAGCCCTGGGGCACGACCCGGCCAGTCTGGATGCCTTGCAGGCCCGCACCGGCCTGCCCACGCCGGACTTGCTGGCACAGCTGATGACGCTGGAGCTGGAAGGCCAGGTGGCGCGGCTGCCGGGTGGACGCTTCCAGCGTTTGGTACGGGTTTAGCCTCACCACACAGCGAAGAGCAAAGGTCCCCCTCAGTAGCAAAAGAAAAATGACTTTGGATTGCAGCATCGGATTGAACGTCAGAAAAAGGGGGGAAGTCCGGCCGCGCGCCAAGCGGCATTTTTTACGCGCTATAGTGAACCCATGTTTGAAGTGCTCACCTTTGTATACGAAAACTACGACCCCGGAGAATCCTGCCCCGAGCCTGCGCATCTGGAGCGCAAACTCACCGCGGTAGGCTTCGAGTCCGACGAAATTGGCGAGGCGCTGACCTGGCTCAAGGGGCTGGAGGGCGCGGCCCATCCCTCACCTTTGTTGCCCTGGCTGGTGCAGCCGCAGGGCAATAGCATGCGCATCTACCCACGCCACGAGCAAAGCCACCTGGGCACGCAGGCGCTGGGATTCCTCAGCTTCCTGGAACATTGCGCCCAGATGCCGGCCCAGCTGCGCGAGGTGGTGATAGAGCGTGCCATGGCCGCCCCCGGTGGCCCGGTGGCACTGGAAGATCTGAAAATCATCGTGCTGATGGTCTACTGGCGCTTTGGCCAGGAGCCCGATGCGCTGGTGCTGGACGAACTCTGCGGCGACCCCGAAGACCGCATCACGCACTGACCGCTAGGCCAGCAGGCGCTCCGGATTGGCCTCGATCTTGGCCAGCGCGTCGCGCGTGGCGCGCACGGTCAGGGCTTCTTCTTCCTGCGGCAACAGCAAACCGGCCTGCAGATAGGCCGCCAGACGGCCACCCTGGATCAGGAAGGTGCGGCCGCTGGTGGAGGCAAACAGATTCAGGTGCTTGCGCTCGCTGCGCCAGGCAAACTGCACCTGCGTGATGTGGCTGTTGTGGTCCAGCGAGAACCAGGTACCCAGCTGCAGTTCGGCGGCCCAGGCCAGCATCGCGGCCGTCGGTTTGGAGCCACCGGAGGACACCACTTCGATGGCCGAGGCGTCTATGCCCAGCATCATCTCCAGGCTCTCGGCATCCAGCGGCAAATCGCCCATGGGGTCGTCGCTGACGAAGTCTTCCAGATTGCTCAGCCGCTGGGCCATGGCATCGATTTTTTCCTGCGGAATGGCCTGCGTCTTGGACAGGAAGGCATCCGCCAGGGTGTCGCTGATCGCCTTGACATGGCCTTCCTGCTCACTGGGCGCCATGGCCAGCAGTGTCATGCCCGAGCGCAGGCGCACCAGCAAATTGGGCAGGTCCTGGATCACGCGGGCACGGTCGGCGCGGCTGGGCTTGGCACTGGCGGCCCAGACCAGATCGGTGGCGCATTTTTTCAGGGATTGCGTGTCGGCATGCTTGGAGCCCTTGCGCAGCGCGGAGACGGCCAGCACCTCGGCCCAGACCTTGAACAGAAAGTCGCGAATTTCGTCGCGCACCGGCATGTCCTGTAGCATGTTGCGCATCTCAATCGTGTACTGGATCGCCAGGGTTTCCTTTTGCTCCACCTGCTGCGCCACGCTCACCACTTTTTGCGTGGTGTCCTTCTCGGTCAGGAACTTGGAGAGGAATTTCTGGAATTCCTCGTAGACGATCTGGTAGACCTTTTTGCCGGTCTCCGGGTACTGCTCGATGACCTGCACGATGCGCTTGACCTCGGTCTCCATGGCGCTGCTTTGCACACCGGTGCCGTCAAAGCCCATGACGCAGGAGCCCATGCGGTCAATCAGCAGCCGCGCCGGGTGGTCGGCGGTACCGAAGAAGTCGGCATCTTCCAGGGCCACGCGCAGCACCGGCATTTGCAGGCGCGCAAACCAGACCCGGATACCGGGCGGAATGCGCTCTTCAGCCAGAATCGCCTGGAACATCAGGGCAACGATTTCAATGGTCGCCTTCTCGCCCTTGGTCTCGGCTTTTTTCTTGAGTTCGGCAGACTTCTCGCGCAGGTCCTGGGCCACCCGCACCACACCGGCCGGGCTGAAGTCCTGGTACAGGGTGCCGCCCTCGGCATAGCGCGCGGCCACGGCCTGCGGCGAAATCGCATGGGCCAACGCGGGCGAGGGCTGGTAGTGCGCCGTGCCGGTGAAATCAGAACCAGCACTGCTGGTGAAGATGCGCTTGAGCTGCCCGATCACGCCCTGGGCCCGGCTGCGCGCACGCGCCAGCGGCGTGCCGGCAGTCAGCATGCGGGTTTCTTCGGCGGCCGAATAGGCCTGGCCGCGTTCACTGCCGCTGCCCGCTGATTTCCAGAACGGTGAGGCGCTCGATGGGGCTGCCGAGGCAGGCGCACTGCCCGTCGGTGCACCGCCGCCGGCGCCACCCTGTGGCTGGTTCTGGCCGGATACCGGTGCGGAGCCGGACTGCGCTGCACTGGCACGCCAGCCCAGGCGTCCACCAAAAAATCCGCTGGAGGTGCGCGGGGGCGCAGCGGCGCCGGCATCCATCGCCTGCGGTCCCGTGGCCAGTGGGCTGGCACCGGTGCCCGGGGTGTCGGCCCGGGCGCTGGGGCGCGCGCCGCCGCCCATGGTGCGCGGCGCCTTGACGCGGTCCTTCAACTCGATGACCGGCAGAATGCCGTTTTGCACCAGGGTCGCGTTGGCCTCTTTGTAGGCCTCTTTCATGCGCTCGATCAGCACCCGCTGCACTACCGGGCTGACCATGTTCCAGGATTCCGGCGACATGCCGGAGCCCGGCCACTGTTCCACCAGCAGCAGCACCAGCACTTCGGGGCGCATCAGGTCGCGCCCGTCCAGGTCTTCCAGGCGCTCCAGGTACTTCAGGCGCACCCGCAAATCGTCCAGCTCGGAAAGCACTTTTTCGTTCACGGCCAGCACCATGCGCGAGGCCAGAATCTTGTTTTCCACCACCTCGGTGCCGACCAGCTCCATGCCGCCAAGCTCCATGGCCGCGCTGTTGCGGGCCTCGCGGGCGTCTTTGCTGTTTTGGTCGGGGGAGAGGCAGTCGCGCCAGGCCTTTTGGGTTCTTTCCACCCACAGGCCTTGGGCGCTTTTGTATGCCGTCCAGGCGTCTCGCCGCAGCTGTGATTCACGGGCCAGGGCCGGCTCAATCACCAGCTCGGTCAGGCGCGCCTGCACCACCGATGCAATTTCACCCATGGCTTTGCAGAGCTCGGCAAGGTAGCGCTCGCGCACAGATTTGCCGAGCTGCATACGGGGGGAGAGACCGGTGTTGGTAACCATAAGCGATTCGATATTAAACGGTCGCGCCTGCGTTCGGGTCGTTGGGGTCTTCTTCTTTTTTGCTGCCGGCCTTGATCAGGTCTTCGCGCTTGATGCCCAGCCACATGGCAATGGCGGCGGCCACGAAGACCGAGGAGTAAATGCCGAACAGAATTCCGATGGTGAGAGCCAAGGCAAAGTAATGCAGCGTGGCGCCACCAAACAGCAACATCGACAACACCATGAGCTGGGTGCAGCCGTGGGTGATGATGGTGCGGCTGATGGTGGAGGTGATGGCGTTGTCAATGACGGCCATGGTGTTCATCTTGCGGTAGCGCCGGAAGTTCTCACGGATGCGGTCAAAAATGACCACTGATTCGTTCACCGAGTAACCCAGCACAGCCAACACCGCGGCCAGCACCGGCAGCGAGAACTCCCACTGGAAGAACGCAAAGAAGCCCAGGATGATGACCACGTCGTGCAGATTGGCGATGATGGCCGCCACGGCGAACTTCCATTCAAAACGAATCGCCAAATACAGCATGATGCCGGCCACCACGCAGGCCAGTGCTTTCAGGCCATCGGCGGCCAGCTCATCACCCACCTGCGGGCCAACAAACTCGGTGCGGCGCAGCGTGGCGCTGGCGTCACCGGCCTTGAGGGCGCCCAGCACCTTCTCGCTTTGCTGGGCGGTGTTGCTGCCCTTTTGCACCGGCATGCGGATCAGCACGTCTTGGGCGGTACCAAAGTTCTGCACCTGCACATCGTTGATGCCCAGTGCGTCCACCGCCGAGCGGATGGCGTTCAGGTCGGCCGGTTGGGAGTAGCTCACCTCCATCAGCGTGCCCCCGGTGAACTCCACCGACAGATGCAGGCCACGCGAGAAGAGAAAGAAGACGGCGGCCAGAAAGGTCAGGCCGGAGATGGCGTTGAACAGCAAGGCGTTCCGCATGAACGGAATGTCGCGCCGAATTTTGAAAAATTCCATTTTTTATTTTCCCTGTTGGCCGGCGGTGAGCGCGTCCCCTGTTGTGGGGCGCCAGACGGTTCCAATGGAAACGCCCTTGAGCTTCTTCTGCCGTCCGTACCACAAATTTACCACGCCGCGCGAGAAGAACACGCCGGAGAACATGCTGGTCAGAATGCCCAGGCAGTGCACCACGGCAAAGCCACGCACCGGGCCGGAGCCAAAGGCCAAGAGGGCCAGACCGGCAATCAGGGTGGTGACGTTGGAGTCGATGATAGTAGCCCAGGCGCGGTCGTAACCGGCGTGGATGGCGGCCTGGGGCGAGGCGCCGTTGCGCAATTCTTCCCGCACACGCTCGTTGATCAGCACGTTGGCATCAATCGCCATACCCAAGACCAGGGCCATGGCGGCCATGCCGGGCAGCGTCAGCGTGGCCTGCAGCATGGACAACACGGCCACCAGCAGCAGCAAGTTGAAGGCCAGGGCGATGCTGGAAATCATGCCAAACAGCATGTAGTACAGGCACATGAAAATCGCCACGGCGGTAAAGCCCCAGGTCACACTATTGAAACCCTTGGCAATGTTCTCGGCACCCAGGGATGGGCCAATGGTGCGCTCTTCAATGATTTCCATGGGCGCGGCCAGGGAGCCGGCGCGCAGCAAGAGTGCCGTGTCGGCGGCTTCGGTGGTGGTCATGCGCCCGGAAATCTGCACCCGGCCACCGCCAATTTCGGAGCGGATCACCGGTGCGGTGACCACTTCGCCCTTGCCTTTTTCGAACAAGAGAATCGCCATGCGCTTGCCTATGCTTTCGCGCGTGACGTCACGGAAGATGCGCGAGCCCTTGGCGTCCAGCGTCAGATGCACGGCGGCCTCCTGGGTCTGGCTGTCAAAGCCGGGCTGGGCGTCGGTCAGGTTGTCGCCGGTGAGGATCACCTGCTTCTTCACGATCACCGGCTGGCCGGTGCGTTCCAGAAAACGCTCGGTGCCAAAGGGCACCGGGCCGCTGCCGGACTCGGCGGCACGGGCCTCGGCGCTTTCTTCGACCATGCGGATTTCCAGCGTGGCGGTGCGCCCCAGAATGTCCTTGGCCTTGGCCGTGTCCTGCACGCCCGGCAGCTGCACCACGATGCGGTCCAGGCCCTGCTGCTGGATCACCGGCTCGGCCACGCCCAGCTCGTTGATACGGTTGTGCAGGGTGGTGATGTTCTGCTTGAGCGCCTGCTCCTGGATCTTGCGCCCGGCCACCGGGTTGATGGAAGCCACCAGCTTGAACTCCGCGCCATCGGGGGCGGTGCTGCTGGTGAGCTCAGGGAAGTTGTCCTGGATGATGGCCTTGGCCGCATCCATGCTGGCGCTGTCATTGAACTTGACTTCCACGGTCTGGCCGTTGCGCGTGATGCCGCTGTGGCGCACATTCTTTTCGCGCAGCGTGGTGCGAATGTCACCGGCCAGCGACTCGGCGCGCTTGCTCAGAGCCGCCTGCATGTCCACCTGCAGCATGAAGTGCACGCCACCGCGCAGGTCCAGGCCCAGGTACATGGGAGACGCATGCAGGGCCGAGAGCCAAGCCGGCGAGCGCGTCAGCAAGTTCAGCGCCACCACATAGGCCGGGTCATTGGCATCCGGGTTCAGGGCCTTCTGGATTGCGTCCTTGGCCTTGAGCTGGGTATCGGTATTGGCAAAGCGGGCCTTGATCGAGCTGCCTTCCAGTGCCAGCGCATCGGGCGTCAAGCCAGCGCCCTGCAGTGCCAACTCCACGGCCGCCAGCGCCGCCGTGTCCAGCCGCATGCCGGCCTTGGCCACCGAGACCTGCACGGCCGGCGATTCACCAAACAGATTGGGCAGCGCAAACAGGCCACCCACCAACAGCGCGATCACCAGGATCGCGTACTTCCACACCGGATAACGGTTCATGATCGCGCCAGACTGTGAGTGAAACGGTTACTTGATCGAGCCCTTGGGCAGCACTTGCACCACCGCGCCGCGCTGGATCTGCACTTCCACACCGTTGGCGATTTCCAGGCCCAGGGCGTTGTCATTGATCTTGGTGATCTTGCCCAGCATGCCACCCACGGTGACCACTTCGTCGCCCTTGGCCAGCGCATCGATCATGGCCTTGGCTTCTTTTTGCTTCTTCATCTGGGGGCGGATCATGACGAAGTACAGGACCACAAACATCAGCACCAGGGGCAGCATGCTCATCAAGGAAGACTGCAGGTCGCCGCCAGCGGCAGCGGCGGGGGCGGTTTGGGCAAAGGCAGAAGAAATGAACACGGGCAAACTCCACAAAAGGGGGTGAAACGAAACGAAGTGCCTCCCACCTGCGGGCCCCTTCAGGGGCGCGCCTCGGGGTGAGGGTCAACCCGGCATTGTACGGGGCGCACAGTGAGCCGGGCCGCTCCCGCCCGCAGTGCAACCCCAGGGATGCCACGGGATTGAAGGGAGGCGCCGGGCTGCGCCGGATTGCGGCGCGACAAATATCAAACCTTGCGGCGCCCTTGCTTTGGATACTGGCGCTGCGAATGTTTATCCATTCGCACATTGCAATCCCCCCCACATGGAGACAGGTATGAAATTTGGACCGCGCGTTCGCCGGGCTTTGCTGGCATCCACCACGGCTACCCTGGTATTGGGCACCGGCGTGGCCCTGGCCGTGGATGAAGATTTCCCGACCCTGGTCAGGCGCTTGCAGCAGGAAAAACCGGTGTTTGGAAAGCGCCAGCAAGACCTGCTGACCCAGCGTTACGACTTGGCGGACCGCCCGGCCGCAGGTGTCACCATGGCCGGCGGCAAAGCGGTGCAGGACGGCGTGCGCGTGCGCCTACCCTCGGGCAGTAGCTGGGACAAGCTGGCCGCCCTGTCGCCTGAGGAGATCAAGGCCAAAGACCTGTGGCCAGCCGGCTTCTACCCCCTGCCGCATCCCCACCACGAGGCCGGCGGCATGGTTTTTCCCAAGCCCCTGATCGAGGAAACCAAAAACCAGACGGAACGCGACCTGACCCGCTTCGACCTGGACTTTGACCTGCCCCAGCATCTGCTGTCGGCCTTCCCTGCCCCCATTTTTCTGACCACGCGCCCGGACCTGGGGGATGTCTCACGCGGCCAGTTGCTCACGCTGAACAACTTCAACACCCTGTTCAAGGACATCCTCAACCCCAAGCAGCTCGAAGGCCTGCGCCTGTTGCTCACGCCGTTCCCACAGCAGCAGTTCAACGCGCTGGAAGACCGGCGCAGCCTCAAACCCCATCTGGGCGTGGCCTGTTTTGACTGCCACGCCAACGGCCACACCACGGCGGCCACCCATACCGTGGGCGATATACGCCCGAACGAGCACCGCCACCGCATCGACACCCCCAGCCTGCGCGGCGTGAACATCCAGCGCCTGTTTGGCTCGCAGTGTGCACTCAAAAGCGTGGAAGACTTCACCGAGTTCGAGCAACGCGCCGCCTACTTTGATGGCGACCCGGCAGCGGCGCAGCACAAAGGCGTCAACGTGCTGGAGCGTGGCAGCCAGGTTCACGCCATGGCCGAGTTCCAATCCCTGCTGGACTTCCCGCCCGCACCCAAGCTCACGGTGCTGGGCCGGTTGGACCAAGCCAAAGCCACACCGGCTGAGCTGCGCGGCCAGGAAGTCTTCTTTGGCAAGGGCCAGTGCGCCAGCTGCCACACGCCGCCCTACTACACCGACAACCTGATGCACAACCTGCGCACCGAGCGCTTCTTCAAGGAACGCATGGTCAACGGCCGCCTGGCCTCGGCCGACGGCCCGATCAAGACCTTCCCGCTGCGCGGCATCAAGGACTCACCCCCCCATCTGCACGACGACCGCCTGCTGACGCTGGACGATACGGTGGAGTTCTTCAACCTGGTGCTGGAGCTGAAACTGGCCAAGTCCGAGAAAAAGGACCTGGTGGCCTTCTTGCGCACGCTCTGATCTTTGCCCATCACCGCTCGTGGAGCGGTGATGGGCGCGCATCAGGCCCGTGCCTGCTGCGCCTGGTAGTACCGGTCTAGCAACAGCGCCCACTGCTGGCGCGCCGCCGCCAGATGCCGGGCCTTCACATGGCCAAAGCCGCGTATCTGCTCCGGCACGCGGGCAAAGGCAGCAGCAGCATCGCGGTTGGCGCCGCTGAGCGTGGGCAGCATGGCCTCAATGGCGCTGCGGTACTCCATGATCAGGGCGCGCTCGGCTTGGCGCTCTTCGCTGCGACCAAAGACATCCAGGGCGGTGCCACGCAAAAATTTCATGCGCGCCAACACCCGCATGGCAGTCCCCATCCAGGCACCGAACTGCTGCTTTTGCAACTCGCCCTGGGCGTTGCGCTTGGCAAACAGGGGCGGCGCCAAGTGGTAATTAATTTTGAAATCGCCCTCAAACTGGGCCTGCACCTTGGCCGCAAAGCTGGCATCGCCGTGCAGGCGCGCCACCTCGTATTCGTCCTTGTAGGCCATCAGTTTGAAGAGATAACGCGCCACGGCTTCGGATAGCGGCAGGGCTTCTCCCGCAGCCAGTGCGGTTTCGGCCGCACGCACCTGTTCCACCAAGGCGCGGTAGCTTTCGGCATAGGCCGCGTTCTGGTACTGCGTCAAAAATTCCACCCGGTACTGCAGCATGGCTTGCAGCGCGGCCGCCCCGGTCTTGCGCCGTGGCGTAAAGGCAATCACCTGTGCCGGGTGCAAGAGGCGCTGGATGGCGGCCGGGTCGGCTGCGGCGCGGCAACCCCAGTCAAAGGCGGCGCAGTTGTTGGCCACGGCCACAGCATTGAGCGCGATGGCGCGCATCAAAGAGGCGCGCTGCAGCGGTATCCAGCCCTTTTGCCAGGCATAGCCCAAGAGCATGGGGTTGGTGTAGATGGCGTCCCCCAGCACCTGGGTGGAGAGCGCATCGGCGTCAAACGCGCCCATATGCTCGGCACCCACCACAGCGGCAATATCGGCCAGGCACTGTTCGCCCGGGTTGACCCAATCGGCATTTTTCACAAAGCCGGCGGTGGGCGCGCTGTTGCTGTTCAGCGCCACATGGGTGCGCCCGCCACGCATGCGGGTGAGCGTCTCCTTGCCGGCCACCACAATCGGGTCGCAGCCCATGATGAGGTCGGCACAGGCCATGCCCACGCGGGTGGTGCGTATGCTGTCCTGGCTGGCCCCTATCTGCACATGGCTCCAGGTGGCGCCGCCCTTTTGCGCCAGGCCGCCGGCGTCCTGGGTGACGATGCCGCGCCCCTCCAGGTGCGCGGCCATGCCCAGCAGCTGGCCTATGGTGATGACACCGGTGCCCCCCACGCCGGCCACCACCATGCCCCAGACCGCACCGGGCACGCTGGCCAGATCGGGAATGGGCGGGGCGGGCAGCTCCGCCCAGGCAGCGTCTGGCGCCGTGCCCAGCTTCAAGGCACCCGCACCAGCAGCCGAGCCGGCACCAACGGTCTTGGGCTTTTTCAGCCTGCCGCCCTCCACCGTCACAAAGCTGGGGCAAAAGCCTTTCACGCAGGAAAAATCCTTGTTGCAACTGCTCTGGTTGATCTGGCGCTTGCGGCCCAGTTCGGTCTCCAGCGGCTCCACGCTGATGCAGTTGCTCTGCACGCCGCAGTCGCCACAGCCCTCGCAGACCAGCTCGTTGATGATCACGCGGCGGGCCGGGTCCACCAGCGTGCCGCGCTTGCGGCGGCGGCGTTTTTCGGTGGCGCAGGTCTGATCGTAAATGATGACCGTGGTTCCTTTAATTTCTCTGAATTCACGCTGCACCGCATCCAGCGTGTCGCGGTGCAGGATGGCAATGCCCTCGGGCAGGCCGGGCCGGTCCGCGTATTTTTCCGGCTCATCGGTGACGATGGTGATTTTCTGGGCGCCTTCGGCGCGCATGCTTTGCGCGATCTGGATCACCGAGTGGCCTTCGGCTCGCTCGCCCACCTGCTGGCCGCCGGTCATGGCCACCGCGTCGTTGTACAGAATCTTGTAGGTGATGTTGACGCCGGCGGCAATGCTCTGGCGTATGGCCAGAAGGCCGCTATGGAAATAGGTGCCGTCGCCCAGGTTGGCGAACATGTGCTGGTCGGTGCTGAAAGGCTGCTGGCCAACCCAGGGCACGCCTTCGCCACCCATTTGCGTGAAGCCCACGGTGTCGCGGTCCATCCAGATGGTCATGAAGTGGCAGCCAATGCCGGCCATGGCACGCGAGCCTTCGGGCACTTTGGTGCTGGTGTTGTGCGGGCAGCCCGAACAGAACCAGGGCTGGCGCTCGGGCGCTTTGCCACTGTGCAGCTCGATTGCCTGCATGGCCTGTTCCTTGGCCTGCAATATGGCCAGTTGGGCGTCGATGCGCGCTGAGGTCTGCGCATCCAGCCCCAGCTTTTTGATGCGCCGGGCAATCGCGCGCGCAATGATGGCCGGGTTCAGATCGGCATTGGCGCGCAGCAGGGTGTGGGCGCTGGGGTTGGGCATGGACCATTCGCCACCGGCGCCATAGTGGTCGGCGGTTTCCACCTCGTCGAATTTGCCCAGCACGGTGGGGCGCACATCGGCGCGCCAGTTGTAGAGCTCTTCCTTGAGCTGGTATTCGATGACCTGGCGTTTTTCCTCCACCACCAGAATTTCCTGCAGACCGGTGGCAAATTCGCGCGTCAGCTGGGCTTCGAGCGGCCAGACCACGCCGACCTTGTGCAGGCGTATGCCCAACGCACGGCAGGTGGCATCGTCCAGGCCCAGGTCCAGCAGGGCCTGGCGCGTGTCATTGAAGGCCTTGCCGCTGGCGATGATGCCAAAGCGGTCGTTCGGCCCTTCTATGGCGTTGTAGTTCAGGCGGTTGGCGCGGATATAGGCCAGGGCCGCATACCACTTGTAGTCAAACAGGCGCGCCTCCTGCTCCAGCGCGTGGTCCGGCCAGCGGATGTGCAGGCCGCCGGGGGGCAGCACAAAGTCGGTGGGGGTGATGATTTGCACGCGGCCTGGGTCTACCTGCACGGTGGCGCTGGACTCGACGATTTCCTGAATCGTCTTCATGCCGGCCCAGACACCCGAGAAGCGGCTCATGGCAAAGGCGTGCAAACCAAGGTCCAGGATCTCCTGCACATTGGCCGGAAAGAACACCGGAAAACCGCAGGCCTTGAAAATGTGGTCGCTCTGGTGGGCGGCGGTGCTGCTCTTGGAAATATGGTCGTCGCCGGCCACCGCAATCACACCACCCCAAGGCGTGGTGCCGGCCATGTTGGCGTGTTTGAAGACGTCCGAGCAGCGGTCCACGCCCGGGCCCTTGCCATACCAGATGCCAAACACGCCGTCATATTTGTTGGTGCCGGGTGGCGCAAAACCGAGCTGCTGCGTGCCCCAGAGCGCGGTGGCGGCCAGCTCTTCGTTCACGCCGGGCTGGAACACGATGTGCTGGGCTGCCAGGTGTTTTTGCGCCTTGACCAGGGCCTGGTCATAGCCGCCCAAAGGTGAGCCGCGGTAGCCGCTGATGAAGCCAGCGGTGTTCTTGCCCAGCTGCGCATCGCGCACGCGCTGCAGCATGGGCAGGCGCACCAGGGCTTGCACGCCGCTCATGAAGGCGGGCCCATGGTCTATGGTGTATTTGTCGTCCAGGGTGACGGTGTCCAGGGCCTGGCGCAGAGGCTCTGGCAGGTTGGAGAGTAGGCGGGTGTCCAGCGGGGCGTTCATGGGTAAATGGCTCCTGTTATAGGTCCTTGCCTTGTGGGCAAGTCTCGGTGCGGCCCGCTTCCGGGTAGGAAGGGGTGCAGCTGGAAGGAAGTGTAGTGCAGACAGCTGGCTTGCTGTGCGCGGGTATGCCCCAAGCAAGCAGCCTCAAAGCAGGTATTCAAGACCGGAATTAAAAGCAGGTGTGAATCGCGCCGCTGACCGATCCATCGTCTTCGGCAATCACCATCCAGCGCCACTTGTCAAAGGTGGTGCAGGGGTGGGACAGGCCCAGCACCACCCGGTCGCCCACGGCGGGCACCAGGCCGTCCGGATCAAATTGCAGATAGGCGTGCTGGTCGTTCAGAGCGGTGATGCGCCAGTCGGACGGCGTGGCCTGCGTGTCTGCCATGCGGCGCACGCCGGCGCGCGCCAGGCGCTGCGGCAGGGGCAGCTCGATATCAAAGGAAATGTCGCGCCGGCCACAGCTCAAGAAAGCCAGGCCAGGCTCCGGCACCGACTGCACCAGGGTCCAGACGGTCAGCGCGGGCCGCAGGGATTCGCCCAAACCCTCGCGCTGCTCCAGCAGCTTGAGGTAGCGCCGGTAGTGGCCCTGGTCGTGGGTGACGTAGCAGCCCGAGCGCAACACGCCGTCTACCGGCCGCGACAGGCCGCTGGCCTGCAGCAGCGGCAGCACCAGGTCAAACACCGCCGAGCCACCAGCGCTGAGCAGAATGCGGTCTGCTTCAAACAGCTGCTGCGCATCGCACAGGCGCGCAAGCGCCAGCACCCGGCGCACCAGGTCGGAGACGGCAGCCACGTCGTGGTCGTTGTCGCAGACTGCGGCGTTGCCCTCATAGCACTCCACGCCGCACAGGCGCACGGCACTGGAGCTGTGCAGGGCCTGCGCCAAGCCAATAGCCTCGGCCTGCGTGCGGCAGCCGGTGCGCTTGCCGGCCAGGCCGATTTCCAGCAGCACATCAAAGGGTGGGAACGCCGGCTGGGTCGCAGTCCATTGCTCGATCAGGCGCAGTTGTGCCAGGGAATCCACCAGAAACCAGACCTGCAAATCGGCGTGTGCCTGCAGCAGCATGCGCAGTCCCGCCAGGTCGGCAGGGGCCAGCACCTGGTTGG
>JAYVNF010000268.1:0-14158 GCA_043758575.1 Rhodoferax sp. | reverse complement strand
GCAGGCGGTGGATTTTTCGCATGTCCAGCGCGACCCCTTGCGCCGCCTGCGCATAGGCTATGTGTCGGGCGACTTCATACGCCACCCGGTGGGGTTTTTGCTGCGCGAAATTTTGCAGCTGCACGACAAGCAGAACTTCTCGGTGCACTGCTTTTCCATGGTGATTCGCCCCGAGGAAGTGTTGCCCGAATTGCGCTCTGCAGCCGACAGTTGGGAGGACATCTTTTACCTGTCCGACGAGGAAGTGGTGGCGCTGATCCGCGCCGCCGACATCGACATTCTGCTGGACCTGTCGGGCCACACCGCCTTCAACCGGCTGCAGGTGTTTGCACGGCGGGTGGCACCGGTGCAGGCCGAGTGGATTGGCTATTTCCATTCCACCGGCCTGTCCTCCATGGACTACTTCATTACCGACCCACACACCTCGCCTGCGGGCAGCGGCCAGCTGTTTAGCGAAGTGCCGGTCTACCTGCCCCACACCCGCTTTTGCTATGGCCCACCGGCCTATGCGCCAGAGGTGGCGCCGCTGCCGGCACTGACCAAGGGCTATGTGACTTTTGGCAGCTTCAACCGCCTGGCCAAGCTGACCGACGACACGCTGGCCGCCTGGTGCCAGATATTGCAGGCCGTGCCCGCGAGCCGCCTGGTCCTCAAGAGCGGCGCACTGTCGGAGCCACTGGTGCGCCAGCGGCTGCTGGCACGCATGGCGGTGTTGGGCTTGGAGCCCAAGCGCCTGGAACTGCGCGAGGCCTCCATGCACAACGACATGCTGGGTGAATACGCCGACATTGACATCGCGTTGGACACCTTTCCCTTCAACGGCGGCATGACCACGCTGGAGGCTCTGTGGATGGGGGTGCCCGTGCTGACGCTGGCGGGGGACACCGTGGTGTCGCGCCAAAGTGTCTCGGCCCTGGCCAATCTGGGCCTGGCCGGGCAGTGGGCGGTGCCCGACTGGGCCGCCTATGTGGCCGCTGCGGTGCGCCTGGCCGGCGATTTGGAAGGCCTGGCCGCGCTGCGCTTGCAACTGCGGCCACGCATGGCTGCCAGCCCCTTGCGCTATGCCCGCCAATTCACCCGCGATCTGGAGAGCCTGTTGCGCCGCATGTGGGCGGCTTGGTGTGTGGGCGAAAAACTGCCGTCCGATGTGGAGAATTGATGCAAATGCCACTATTATCTGTTCGCATTCAACGGCTGGAAGTTTTCGGCCCCAGCCAACCAAATACATCTATGTCCCGTACCAGCCTCAGAGGGTTTGCCTGAACATGCAGTGGCCCTGGAAGCGCGTTCGCTCGCAAGACCAACTCATCGTTTCCTGGAGCGATCAGGCACTGGCATTTGTGGAGGCCCGCCAGACCGACGCGCACTTTACCGTCAAGCGCATGGGGGTGGTGGAGCAGGGCACGGAAAACGCCAAGGCCTTTGCCGACCGCCTGAGCGCCATGGGGCTGGCTGGTCACCCGGCCCTGGCCATGCTGGGCACGGAGCAGTGCATGCTGCTGCAAATTCCTGCCCCCGCCGTACCGGCCGAAGAACTGCGCTCCGCTGCGCGCTACCAGATACGTGACATGGTGGACACCCACTTGGATGACCTCACGCTGGACGTGCTGCATGTGGGCGACGGCCAGGACAAGAGCGCCGGCCAACTGTTCGTGGTGGCAGCCGCCAACACGGTGATCCGCGACATCATGCAACTGGCTTCCGCCATGCAGTGGCAGCTGCCGGTGATCGATGTGCAGGAAATGGCGCAGCGCAATCTGCAGACGGCCTGGGCCCGGGCCAGCGGCTTGGGCGAACGCGCCAGTGCCGCCCTGGTGGTGGTGAATGACAAGCAGGCCCTGCTGACCATCAGTGCCAAGGGCGAGCTCTACTACAGCCGCCGCCTGGATTTTCCGGCCGGCTTCATGGCCATGCCATGGGGTGCGGCCATTGGGGTGGAGGCGGCGCCGGTCGATGCCTACACCCCGGTGGGCGAGTACATGCCCGATTACGGTAGGCCGGCCAGCGGTTTTGGTTTGGAAGAGACGGCAGACGCGGGCAATGACCGGGCGCAGCGCGTGCTGGTGGAGTTGCAGCGTTCGCTGGACCTGTGGGAACGCACCTGGACCAACCTGCCCCTGGCCAGTGTGGGCGTGTATGCCGGTGGCCGCTCGGCCGAATTGGCCGATTGGCTGCGCCAGGGCCTGGGGCAACCGGTCTCTGCAGTGGACCCGGCCAGCCTGTTTGAAGGCGTGCCCGAACAGAGCGAAGCGCACCTGCTGCGCTGCCTGCCCCTGCTGGGCATGCTGCTGCGCAACGGTTCCGAGAGCTGAACATGCCCCAGCAAATCAATCTGTGTACCGCAGCGCTGACGCCGCTGCGCCAGCGTTTTCAGGCCAAGTCCCTGATGCTGCTGTTGGCCATCAGCGTGGTGCTGCTGGGCAGCCTGGGTGCCGCCTGGACCTGGAGCCTGCAGCGTTCGGACCAGGAGTACCAACAGACTCTGGAGGCGCAGGCCGGGGAGATCAGCAGCCTGCAGGCCGCGATTCAGCGCAGCCGCGCCAACTCCGGGCCGCTGGACCCGGCCCTGGTACTCCAGCTGCAAGACAAACACAGCGCGTTGCTGGAGCGTGAACGCTTATTGCAAGCAATGCGCCTGGGCCTGCTGCAAGCCGGCCAAGGCCATTCCGACCGCCTGCAACTGCTGGCGCGCAGTATTCCTGCAGACGTCTGGGTCACCGGCCTGAAGGCCGATAGCGGCAACTTCGAGGTGTCCGGCTTCACGCTGGAGCCGGCCAGTCTGAATGCCTGGGTGGCCCGGCTCGGCCAGCAAAGCCTGATGCGCGGACTGCAGCTCAGCACCGTCAAGGTCAACTACGTGAGCGCCGCCGAGCAGGGTGCCGCCCTGGCAGCCGTCGCGACCACTGCCGCCGCCTCTGGAACACCGCCCATGTGGTCCTTCAGCCTGCTCAGCCAGAGCCCGGTTGCGCAGACCGGCGCTGCGGCCACGCCGACCACCGTGGTCGCAGCCCCGCCAGGAGTCAAACCATGAAGGCGCAACTGCAACTGCTGCTGGACCGTGTGGACGCCCTGAGCCTGCGCGAGCGGCTGTTTCTGACACTCTCGCTCTTTGTCTGTGTGCTGGCCCTGGCGGACTTTGTCTGGTTCACGCCGGCGCAAAGCGCGCACAAACTGGTGCTGCAGCGCTTTGCCACGCAAAGTGCCGAGCTCGATCGCCTGCGCGGTGAATTGGCCCTGGCCGCCGTGCCCACCGATACCGGTAAGCTGGCACGCGCCGAGCTGCAAACCGTGAACGATCAGTTGGCCGAGCTCGACAGCCAGATTGCGGCTTTGGTACCCACCGAGTCCAAGGGCCCGCCGCTGGAGCAGGTGCTGCAGCGCCTGCTGCGCCGCCATGAGGGGCTGACCCTGGTGAGCTTGGATACGCAAAAACCCGAAGCCGCAGGCGCAGGAGGCGCCATGGGCACCATGGCCTTGCCCGTCGGCATGAGCCGGCGTGGTCTGTTGCTCAAGGTGTCCGGGCCGTATGCCGAGCTGGTGCGCTATGTGCAAGCCCTTGAAGGCGCCTTGCCCGGTTTGCGCTGGGGCACGATGGAACTCAAGGCCGACAAGCGCGGCAATGAGCTGAGCTTGCAGGTGTATGCGCTGGGGGTGCAGCCATGACACACACAAACCCGTCGCGCCCCACGGCGCAATTTCCACGCGGCGTGCCGGGCCGATGCGGCGCGCCGTGGGTCTTGGCACTGTTGCTGGCCACGGCGGGCGGCGCGGCACTGGCCGCCGAACGCGACCCAACCCTGGCGCCCCCCGCCGCCTTTGCCAGCATGGCTTCAGCGGGCGAAGCCGGTGTGCCGGCCAAGCCGATGCTGCCGTCCATGGACGGTGCGGCGGTGCTGGTGCAGGGCGGCAAGCCGCTCTTGCTGTTGGGCCCGAAGTCCTATGCCGAGGGACAAAAAATGGGCCCCTACACCCTGGAGCGCATTGGCGAGACCGAGGTCTGGCTGCGCGACGGCAAAACCCTTCACAAAATTCACATCTTCAGTGGCATAGAGCGCCATACCGCCACCGAAAGGCCCACTCCATGATCCGTTTCTCTGCGCCCTTTGTGTTGCTGTCTGCCGTGTTGCTGAGCGGCTGTGCCGAACGGGTACTGCGCACCCCTGATTTGGGTGCCGCCATGCGCGCCGATTTACCCAGTGCCACCGCGCCCAAGCCGCCACCAGCAGCCGTGCCGTCGCAGGTGAGCGAGGCGCTGGCCGAACCGGCACCGGCCTTGGTCAAACCCGCGCCGGAGCCGCGCATCGATTTGCGCGTGAACAACGCCCAGGCCCGCGATGTGTTTTTGGCCCTGGTGGCCGACACCCGCTACAGCATGCTGATGCACCCGGATGTGAGCGGCACGCTATCGGTCACGCTGCGCGGCGTGACGGTGAGCGAGGCGCTGGAGTCGATTCGCGATGTCTATGGCTATGACTTCAAGATCGAAGGCCGGCGCATCATCATTTACGCACCCACCTTGCAGACCCGCATCTTCACTGTGAACTACCCCAACTCGCAGCGCGTGGGCAGCAGTGAGTTGCGCGTGTCCTCGGGCGGCTCGCAGAGCTCGGGTGGCAGTGGCGGTGGCAACGGTGGCAGTGCGACCGGCGCGGCTTCGGGTGGCAGTACCCAGCAAATCGAAAGCAGCCGCGTGTCCACCTCCAGCAAGACCGATTTCTGGTCCGAGCTGAGCGGCGCGGTCAAGGGCATTGTGGGCGGCGGCGAGGGCCGCAGCGTGATCACCAGCCCACAGGCCGGCATCATGGCGGTACGCGCCATGCCCGAAGAGCTGCGCCAGGTCGATAAATTCCTTAAGGCGGCACAAATCGCGGTGGAACGCCAGGTCATGCTGGAAGCCAAGCTGGTCGAGGTGGAGCTGCGCGACGGTTTCCAAAGCGGTGTGAACTGGGGTGCTTTTGCCGCCGGTGCCGACGGCATGCTGGCCGCCGGCGTGCTGGGCACCAGCGTCGCGAGCAGCAGTTTGAGCGGCGCTAATCTGCTGCTGCAAGGTGGCAACACCACCATCAGCGGCGTGGTGTCGGCACCCTCGGTGGCCACCGCCGGCGGGCTGTTTGGCTTGGCGCTGCAGACCAACAACTTTGGTGCCGTGCTCGGTTTCCTGGAAACCCAGGGCGATGTGCAGACGCTGTCCAGCCCGCGCGTGGCCACGCTGAACAACCAGAAGGCGGTGCTCAAGGTGGGTACCGATTCCTTCTTTGTCACCAATGTGTCCGGTGGCTCCACCCCCACCAGTTCGGGCAGTGCCACGGGCACCACCACCACCATGCCGACCATCACGCTGACGCCGTTCTTCTCCGGCATCTCGCTGGATGTGACGCCCCAGGTGGACGATGGCGTGAACGTCACCCTGCATGTGCACCCGGCGGTGACCACGGTGACCGAAAGCTCCAAGCAAATTGACCTGGGTGCGGCCGGCAACTACAAGCTGCCGTTGGCCTCCAGCGCGGTGAACGAGACCGACACCCTGGTGCGCATCCAGGACGGTCGCATCGTGGCCATTGGTGGCCTGATGCAAATGGACTCCAGCCGCAATGTCTCCGGTTTGCCGGGCACCACCGGCGGCATGTTCGCGCCGCTGTTTGGCAACAAGGCCACATCCGGGCGCAAGCGCGAAGTGATTGTGCTGATCAAGCCCACCATCATTCGCAGCGCCGCCGACTGGGACGAGCAAAGCCGCAAGGCCCGCCTGGCGCTGGACGAGATGGACGAGTCGCGCGCCCGCGTGATTCAGCTGGACGGCGCCGGCGCCAAGTAAATCCAGCCATGTACCTGGGGCATTTTTCGCTGCGGGAAGCGCCTTTTTCGATCACCCCGGATACCGATTTCTTCTATCCCCACGAGGGCGCCCAGGCCTCGCTGAACATGCTGCTGGTGGCCTTGCGCAGCGGCGAGGGTTTTTTAAAAGTGGTGGGCGAGCTGGGCTGCGGCAAGACCGTGCTGTGCCGCCAGTTGCTCAAGACCTTGCAGGGCGAGTTTGTCACCGCCTACATTCCCAACCCGGACATGGGGCCGGACGATTTGCTGCTGGCCCTGGCCGACGAGCTGGGTGTGGCCCTGGTACACCCGGTGCAGCGCCATGCGGTGATGAACGGCCTGGGTGCCTGCCTGGTGCAGCATGCGCGCCAGGGCAAGCGGGTCGTGCTGTGCATAGACGAGGCACAAGCCATTCCGGTGCGCACGGTGGAAAGCCTGCGTCTCCTGTCCAATCTGGAGACCGAGAAGCGCAAGCTGCTGCAAATCGTGCTGCTGGGCCAGCCCGATCTGGACACCAAGCTGGCCCGGCCCGAAATCCGCCAACTCTTGCAGCGCATCACCTTCAGCGAGTACCTGGGGCCCATGGCGCTGGAGCGCGTGCCGGTGTACCTGAGCCACCGCCTGGCCACTGCGGCCCTGGACGGTGCGCAGCACAGCGAGGTGTTTTCTGCGCCAGCTGCCATCGCTATCGCCCGCGCCAGTGCCGGCGTGCCGCGGCTGATCAACGTGCTGGCGCACAAATGTCTGATGTTGGCCTACGGCGAAGGCTGTGACAGCGTAAGTGCGGAGCATGTGCGGCTGGCGGCGGCCGACACGCCAGGCCTGAAGCGGCCCGCACACTGGTGGCAGCGCTTGCGTGCGGCCTGGGCCAGGCGTGCTGGCGTGCTGCGCGATGCCAAGGGAGGCGTGTTGTGAGTGTGATCAATAAAATGCTGCGCGATTTGGACCAACGACAGTCGGCCCCAAACGACTTGGCCGGTGCGTCGCATGGCGATACTTTGCGCAGCGGCACCAGCAGCCTGGCGGCGGCGCCAGGGCAGTCGGGGCGGGTGGCATCCCGTCGGCTTTACCCGGCGCTGGGCCTGGGCCTGCTGGCCCTGGCGGTCGGGCTGGGTTGGTGGGCCACTGCCCGCAAGCCCGCTGCGCTGGGCGCGGCCCCGGCGTCGCTGGTGTCGGCCGCAGCGCCCGGGCCCGTGGCGCCGGCGGCGTCAGCACCGATCACGGTTGTGCCGGCGGTGAC
This sequence comes from Rhodoferax sp., assembly GCA_043758575.1. Classification (GTDB taxonomy): domain Bacteria; phylum Pseudomonadota; class Gammaproteobacteria; order Burkholderiales; family Burkholderiaceae_C; genus Allorhodoferax. The sequence goes on along the minus strand of JAYVNF010000268.1, from coordinate 7,104 downwards.
CGCCCTGGCTGCAGCTGTGCCCGCGCAGGCTGTGGCTCCTGTTGTGGCGCCAGCGCAGGCGCAAGCGCCGGCGGTGAAAGTTGTGCAAGTGGCCCCCACACCATTGGCAGACAAGTCGCCGCTGCCAGCAGCCAAGCCGGTACCGGTGGCCGCAGCTGCCTTGCCACAGGTGCCAGTCCAGGCTGTTCCCACTGCGGTGGCAAGTACCAGTTCGGTCAGCGCGGATCCACAGCCTGTGCCTGCGCGCCAGGTCCAGGCCGGGCGCGAGGCACTGGCCCAAGCGCAAGCCCTGTGGGCCGCAGGTTCCCATGACGCCGCCACCGAGCTGTTGCAGCAAGCGCTGGCGGTGCTGCAACATGGCAATGGCAATGGCAATGGCAGCCAGGCTGCCAACGCACCCATGCTGGCGGCGCTGGCGCGCGAGCTGGCTCGCATGCAGCTGGCCGAGGGGCGAGCGGCGGTAGCGCTGGACACCTTGACACGTCTGGAGCCGGCGTTGGGCAAGGATGCCGATGTCTGGGCCATGCGTGGCAATGTGGCGCAGCGCCTGGGCCGGCACCAGGACAGTGTGCAGGCCTATGCCACGGCCTTGCAGCTTCGCCCGGACGAGCAGCGCTGGTTGCTGGGTTCTGCGGTATCGCTGGCTGCGCTGGGGCAGGTGGCACGTGCCAGTGAGATGGCTGCCAAGGCCCGCGCGCTGGGGCCCATCAGCAAAGAGGTGCAGGCCTATCTGCGCCAGGCCGGTGTGGTACTCAGCGAGCCGTGATGGAGAAAGGCCGGCCAGCCATTTTTGCGCCCGCCTTGATGCCCTTCCTGGCAAACCAGCCCTGGTTCATCTCCAGCACATAGCGCACCGGTTTGAGGGAGCAGTGCGAGTCAGTGGTCTGCGGCTTCATGTCTTCCAGGTTCACGATGCTGCCGTCGTCGGCTATGAAGGCGGCGGTCAGGGGAAGCATCGTGTTCTTCATCCAGAAGCATTGCTGGCTGGGGCTTGGGAATACAAACAGCATGCCTTCGCCCTGCGGCATTTCGCTGCGGTACATCAGGCCGATCTGGTGTTGCTCGGATGTCAGCGCCACCTGCGTGTCGATCTGGTGAATACCCACCGACAGCGTGATGCGCTGCAACTGGGTTTGTGGTGTCTCCTGGGCCCAGGCCAGCGCGCCAGCCAAGCAAAGTGTCAGGGACAGTAAGCGAAGGGAAATGGATTTCATGCCCGGATTTTCGCAGAGGATGGCGCCAGCGCCGCACGCCGCAGCGACTAAAATTGAAAGCTTTTGCAGCAGGCGCGGCCCGCCCGGGCTCCAGGCGCGATTCTCTCCTCACCGATACAGGTTTTTATGTCCAGCTACCAGCACATCCAGGTCCCCAGCGCAGGCGCCAAAATCAGCGTCAACCCGGACCGGACCCTACATGTTCCCGACCAGCCCATCATCCCCTACATCGAAGGCGACGGCACCGACCAGGACATCACGCCGGTGATGCTCAAGGTGGTGGACGCAGCCGTGGCGCGCGCCTATGGCGGACGGCGACAGATCCAGTGGATGGAGGTGTTTGCTGGCGAGAAGGCGACCCGCATCTACGGCCCGGATGTCTGGTTGCCAGAAGAGACCCTGCAAGCCGTGCGCGAGTACTTGGTGTCCATCAAGGGGCCGATCACCACGCCGGTGGGGGCTGGTATTCGTTCGCTCAATGTGGCGCTGCGCCAGGAACTGGACCTTTATGTGTGCCTGCGACCAATCCAGTATTTCGATGGCGTGCCCAGCCCGCTCAAAGAGCCGCGCAAGACCAATATGGTGATCTTCCGTGAGAACTCCGAAGACATCTATGCCGGCATCGAGTTTGCCGCCGAGAGTGAGCAAGCCAAGAAGCTCATCCGGTTTTTGCAAGACGAATTTGGCGTGACAAAAATCCGCTTTCCCGACACCTCCGGCATTGGCATCAAGCCGGTATCGCGCGAGGGCACGCAGCGCCTGGTGCGCAAGGCCATCCAGTACGCCATCGATCACGACAAGCCGAATGTGACCATCGTGCACAAAGGCAACATCATGAAGTTCACCGAGGGCGCTTTTCGTGACTGGGCCTATGCCGTCGCGGTGCAGGAGTTTGGCGCCGAAGCGATTGATGGCGGCCCCTGGTGCAAGTTCAAGAACCCAAAGACCGGGCGCGACATCACCATCAAGGACAGCATTACCGACGCCTTTTTGCAGCAAATTCTGCTGCGCCCGGCCGAGTACAGCGTGATTGCCACCCTGAACCTGAACGGCGACTACATCTCGGATGCATTGGCGGCCCAGGTTGGCGGTATCGGCATCGCGCCAGGCGCCAATGTGAGCGACACCGTCGCCATGTTCGAGGCCACCCATGGCACGGCGCCCAAGTACGCTGGCAAGGACTATGTCAACCCCGGCTCGGAAATCCTGTCGGCCGAGATGATGCTGCGCCACATGGGTTGGACCGAGGCAGCCGATCTGATCATCAGCGCCATGAAGAAGGCCATTCTCAGCAAGCGCGTGACCTACGACTTTGCCCGCATGATGGAAGGCGCCATCCAGGTCAGCTGCTCGGGCTTCGGCCAGGTCATGGTCGACCAGATGTAGAGCGCCTGCGGCGCTGCGGTTTTTTTACTTTTGCGCCTTGATAGTCATCAAATCGTCACCAGATCGGTTGGGTGATGCAGTGATGCAGGGTGCCCGATAGAATGGAAAGCATGGCTACAAAGAAACCCCCAACTCCACCCCCTAACCCGGTGCGCGTACCTGACCGGGACGAGGGCGGTTCTGTGGTGCTTGAGCGGGTTCCGCTGAAGACCAAGCCACCGGGCTTGTACCAGGTGGTCATGCTCAATGACGACTACACCCCTATGGAGTTTGTGGTGGTGGTGATACAGGAATTTTTTGGTAAGGACCTGGAAGCCGCCACCGCCATCATGCTCAAGATCCATCTGGATGGAAAAGGTGTGTGCGGCGTGTACTCCAAGGACGTGGCAGCCACCAAGGTGGATCAGGTGCTCGAAGCTGCACACAAGGCCGGTCATCCACTGAAGTGTTTGAGCGAGCCGGTTGAATTTTGAGGGGAACCCCAGACCTTGCAACTCTGTCGTTCAAAACGGTTTACAGTTAATCATCAACGCAAGGCAAAGGAAATCACATGATTGCCCAAGAATTAGAAGTCAGCTTGCACATGGCCTTCGTGGAAGCGCGTCAGCAACGCCACGAGTTCATCACTGTGGAGCATTTGTTACTGGCTTTGCTTGACAACCCCAGTGCGGCCGAGGTGCTACGCGCCTGCTCGGCCAACATAGATGACCTGCGCAAGTCGCTGGCCAACTTCATCAAGGACAACACGCCACAGGTGGCTGGCACCGACGAGGTGGACACCCAGCCCACACTGGGTTTCCAGCGCGTCATCCAGCGTGCCATCATGCATGTGCAAAGCACCGGCAGCGGCAAGAAGGAAGTTACCGGCGCCAACGTGCTGGTGGCCATCTTTGGCGAGAAGGATTCCCATGCCGTCTACTACCTGCACCAGCAGGGCGTGACGCGTCTGGACGTGGTCAACTTCATTGCCCATGGCATCAAGAAAAATGACCCGCCTGAAGCTGCCAAATCCAGTGAAGCCCCCAGTGAGACCGAAGAAGGTGGCAACGAGAAGAACGAAAAGTCTTCGCCCCTGGAGCAGTACACCGTCAACCTGAACCAGCTGGCCAAGGACGGCAAGATCGACCCGCTTATCGGCCGCGAGTATGAGGTCGAGCGCGTTATCCAAATCCTGTGCCGCCGCCGCAAGAACAACCCGCTCCTGGTGGGTGAGGCCGGTGTGGGCAAGACTGCCATTGCCGAGGGCCTGGCCTGGCGCATTACGCAAAACGATGTGCCTGAAATCCTGGCCGAGGCCGTGGTGTATTCGCTGGACATGGGTGCGCTCTTGGCCGGTACCAAATACCGTGGCGATTTTGAGCAGCGTTTGAAGGGCGTGCTCAAGTCCCTCAAAGACAAGCCCAACGGCATTCTGTTCATTGACGAAATCCACACCCTGATCGGTGCCGGTGCCGCGTCGGGCGGCACGCTGGACGCTTCCAATCTGCTCAAGCCTGGCCTGAGTTCCGGCCAGCTCAAGTGCATTGGTGCCACCACGTTTACCGAATACCGTGGCGTCTTCGAGAAAGACGCAGCCCTGTCACGCCGCTTCCAGAAGGTGGATGTGGTGGAGCCCACCGTTGAGCAGACCGTGGAAATCCTCAAGGGTCTGAAGTCCCGCTTTGAAGAGCACCACGGCGTCAAGTACGCTGTGGCCGCCCTGCAGGCAGCGGCCGAGCTCAGCGCCAAATACATCAACGACCGCCATCTGCCCGACAAGGCGATTGACGTGATTGATGAGGCCGGTGCCGCCCAGCGCATCCTGCCGCCCAGCAAGCGCAAGAAAACCATCAGCAAGACCGAAGTCGAAGAAATCGTGGCCAAGATTGCCCGCATCCCAGCGGCCAATGTGTCTAACGATGACCGCGGCAAGCTCAAAACCCTGGAGCGCGATCTGCGCAACGTGGTGTTCGGCCAGGACAAGGCGATTGACGTGCTGGCATCGGCCGTCAAGATGGCGCGCTCGGGCCTGGGCAAGGGCGACAAGCCGATTGGCTCCTTCCTGTTCAGCGGCCCCACCGGTGTCGGCAAGACCGAAGCCGCCAAGCAGCTGGCCTACATCATGGGCATTGACTTGATTCGCTTTGACATGAGCGAGTACATGGAACGCCATGCGGTGAGCCGCCTGATCGGTGCGCCCCCCGGCTATGTCGGTTTTGACCAGGGTGGTTTGCTGACCGAGGCCGTGACCAAGAAGCCGCACTGCGTGCTGCTGCTGGACGAAATCGAGAAGGCGCACCCGGACATCTTCAACGTGCTGCTGCAGGTCATGGACCATGGCACGCTGACCGACAACAACGGACGCAAGGCCGACTTCCGCAACGTCATCATCATCATGACGACCAATGCCGGTGCCGAAACCATGAACAAGGCCACCATTGGCTTTACCAACCCGCGTGAGTCGGGCGATGAGATGGCCGATATCAAGCGCCTGTTCACGCCCGAGTTCCGCAACCGCCTGGACGCATTGGTGAGCTTCAAGGCCCTGGACGAAAACGTCATCCTGCGCGTGGTGGACAAGTTCCTGCTACAGCTCGAGACCCAGCTGGCCGAGAAGAAGGTGGACGTCACGTTCACCGACAAGCTGCGCAAGCACCTGGCCAAGAAGGGCTTCGATCCGCTCATGGGCGCGCGCCCCATGCAGCGCCTGATTCAGGACACGATTCGCCGTGCCCTGGCCGACGAGTTGCTGTTTGGTCGCCTGACCGATGGTGGCCGCCTGACGGTGGACCTGGACGACAAGGACGAAAGCAAGACCGAAGTGCTGCTGGACATACAGCCTTTGCCCAAGAAGGAAGGCAAGTCCAAGCCGGAAGAGGCGACTGCGGGCTGAAGCCCAGCAGCTGTGGCAACTGGCTGTGTAAGCGGTCATAGCTGCAGCGGCGCTGGAGACCAGCGGTGTAGTTGAATCAAGGGCTTAGTTCTGTGTGAACTGGGCCCTTATTTTTTCTACCCGCGCGCGGTTCACACCCAGGTCACCCCGGCCCACACGGCTGGCAGAGCGTACTTGGACCACACTGGCGTCGCGGTCCAGCCAGAACTCCACGTCATCGGTAAAGTGCAGCGTGGCAGTGCTGCACTGGGCATACAAGTAGTCTGGCTGCTGCGTAACCAGAATGCAGCGCGGCGTGTTCGTCAAAATGGCGGCTAGTTTCTCCATGCTTTTTTCACCAGAACCTGTAACCGTGAAGGGCGCAATGCTGGCATAGGCCCGCTGCGGGTGCTTGGGGTAGAGCTCGGCCTGGCTGCTCACGCTGTTGGGCGTGTCGGATGGTGGCTTCAGGCGACCGGCGTGCACGCCGATGTCGCCCGGCGGCTGGCCCTGCAGAAAACCCAGCTGACCGGCAAGCACCAGCAGCGCGGCAAGGGCAACTCCGGACAGTGCAATCAATCCCAGGACGCGCATGGTGCTTCCAATCAAAACATTCTAAAAATCGGACAAGGGTGGGATTAGACCTGGTGAAGTCCGATGGACCCGTCCTTTGCGGCCAGAATACCGGATGTTGGCCGCCGGCCATGAAACCACAGACATGACCACTTTTCGCACCACGCTTCTCGCCCGCCGGCCGACCCCGCTGTTCGCCCTTTTACTCGCCCTGTTGCTCGCTGGCTGCGCCAGTACGCCCCTAGCCCCCGTGGTGCCGTTGGACCCCGTAACCACGGCAGCCAAGCTGCCACCGCGCATCGGCCTGGCCCTGGGCGGTGGCGCGGCGCGTGGCTTTGCCCATGTGGGTGTGATCCAGGTGCTGGAGGAGGCCGGTATCCGCCCCACCTTGGTGGCAGGCACCTCGGCTGGCAGCCTCGTGGCAGCCATCTATGCCAGTGGCAAAAACGGCGCGCAGCTGCAGCAGGTGGCTGAGACCATGGAGGAGGCCACCATTGCCGACTGGACCCTGCCGATCTTCAGCCGTGGACTGCTTCGGGGCGACGCACTGGCGCGCTATGTGAATGGTCAGGTCAATTCGCGCCTGATCGAGAATATGCCTCTGCCCCTGGGCATCGTCGCCACCGATCTGAATACTGGCCTGGACACCGTATTCCAGCGCGGCGATACCGGTACCGCGGTGCGCGCTTCCAGCGCCGTGCCGGCGGTGTTTCAGCCGGTCAAGATAGCGGGCCGGGAATATGTGGACGGTGGCTTGGTCTCGCCGGTGCCGGTGCGCGCCGCCCGCAAGATGGGGGCCGAGCTGGTAATCGCCGTGGACATCTCCAGCCCGCCCGAGGGGAATCTGGCGGTGGGCACGCTGGATATCCTGCTGCAGACCTTTTCCATCATGGGCAAGAGCATCAACACCTTTGAGCTGCGCGATGCCGATGTGGTGGTGCGCCCGGTGCTGACCGGTATTTCCAGTGCCGACTTTGGTGCGCGCAAACGCTCGATTGATGCCGGGCGCCAGGCTATGCTGCTGGCGCTGCCACAACTGCGCGCCGCCATTGCCGCCAAGACACATTGATTGTGCAGCGC
>JAYVNF010000267.1:0-4741 GCA_043758575.1 Rhodoferax sp. | reverse complement strand
CGGTCCAATAGGCCCGGCGGCAATGCCGGCCGATTGCTAGACTGCGGCCACCTCTGCCAGCCACTGTGCAAACTGCTCCAGTGCCGGGCTGGCTGTGTCCCGGCCTTGCGGGCGCACCAGGTAGTAGCCGCGCTGGCTGGCGAGCGCCAGCGGGTGCGCCAGCACCAGGTCGCCACGTGCCAGTTCTGGCTCCACTAGCAGGCGTGGCACCAGGGCCAGGCCCAGGCCCTGGGCGGCGGCCGCCGCCGTCATGGAAAACTGCTCGTAGCGCGGGCCCGCCAAGGCGCGTAGCGCCTGCACCCCGGCCTGGGCAAACCACTGGCTCCAAGCGTCGGGGCGGGTGCTTTGCTGCAGCAGCGGCATGCCCGCCAGGGTGGTGGCTTTCAGCGATTTGCGTTTGCCCAGAAGACGCGGCTGGCACACCACCACCACCTCTTCCTCCAGCAGCAACTGGTTGTGCGTGCCGGCCCAGCGCTGCAATTGCTCGGGCGTGCCGGCATAAATGGCCGCGTCCAGCGCCGTGTCGGCAAATAGAAAAGGCCGGGTGCGGGTTTCAATGTGCACGGTGACGCCGGGGTGGCGGCGGGCAAAGTCGCCCAGGCGCGGTATCAGCCACTGGGCGGCAAAGGTGGGCACGCTGGCCAGGTGCACATCGCCCCCTGGCAGGCCGGCACCACGGATGTCCAGCGTGTCCTGCTCCAGCGCGCCCAGACGCTGCGCCACGCGGGCGGCATAGTCGGCACCGACGGCCGTGAGCTCCATGCCATGGCGCGTGCGCTTGAACAGGGTGACACCCAGGTATTCCTCCAGCGCAAGGATCTGGCGCGACACCGCGCTTTGGGTGAGCGACAGTTCCACGGCGGCACGGGTCAGGCTGCGGTGGCGGGCTGCGGCGTCAAAGCACAGCAGGGCGTTGGAGGCGGGGATCTTGCGGCGCATGGATCAAAGCGGCCTGTTGTTGGGGGCACCGTCGGAGCTGGCGCCACTGCTGCCAGCGCCGCCGCCCGTGTTGCGCTGTCGCTCGCCAGAGCTGTCGCGCAGACGCTGTGCCTGCTCCTGCAGATGCGTCTGCTCGGCGCGCGCATGGTCCAGCGCCTCGGGGGTGAGCGTGGCAATCAGTAAATCTTCCGCACGCCCGGCCTTGGCCAGCGGCTGGCCCAGCGCGTCCACCACCGCACTCAGGCCGCCATAGCGCAGGCTGCCTTCAGTGCCGCAGTAGTTGGCATAGGCCAACATGATCTGGTTTTCAAACGCCCGCGTGGGCACCAGGGTGTTGGGCACGGTGTCGTAGCGGTCCATATTGGCGGTGGGCACCAGCACGCAGTCGGCACCGGCCAGTGCCAGGCGGCGCGTGTTTTCGGGAAACTCCACGTCATAGCAAATCAGCAGGCCAATTTGCCAGCCGTGCAGCGCGGCCAGACGGCTGTTGCCGGGCTCTACCGCAGCGGCGCTGAACTGGGCGCGGTCCAGTGCGCCATACAAATGGGTCTTGCGGTAGTGCAGCACGGCCGTGCCCTGGGCCGAGGTCCACTGCACGGCATTGAAGACGGAGCCGTCGGCCGCGCGCTCGGGATAACCCCAGACGATGGCGATCTGGTGCGCCTGTGCCATGCGCGCCACCGCTTGCGCATAGGTACCGTCGCGGGGCTGGGCCAGGGACCGCACCGCCTCAGCGCCTATGCTGTAGCCCGTGAGAAACATCTCGGGTGTGAGCAGCACATGGGCACCGGCGGCATGGGCCTGGATTGCGGACATTTCCAAACGTTGCAGATTGGCCTCTACCTGCAGCGGCAGAGAGGTGCATTGCATGACGGCCAGGGTGAGCGGGGTGCGTGGGACCATCAGTCCTCCAGGGCCAGCGGGCCAATGGCGGCGAACACATCGCCGGGGCCGGGGTTGGCCGGCGCCGTGCAGCCGCCAAAGTGGTGCAGGATGCCCCAGACCGCATTCAGCGCGGTCTGCACCGCACCCTCCACCCAGGCTGGGGTCCAGGACACATCGTCGCCGGCAATGAACAGGCCCTTTTGCTGCGCCGGAAAACTGTCTTGCATGAAGTGGCCGTACATGCGGTGGTTGTAGCGGTAGTGGCCGGGCAGCGCGCCCTTGAAGGCACCCAGAAAGTGCGGGTCGGCTTCCCAGGAAACGCAGACCGGGTCACCGATGATGTGGCTGGCAATGTCCACACCGGGGTAGATCTTGGCCAGCGCATCCAGGGCCAGCTTGACGCGTTTTTCCACCGGTTGCGGCAGCATCTTCAGTGCATCTCCCATCCAGGCATACGAGAGGCAGATCACGCCAGGTTTGCCGGGCCCGTTGTCAAACAAATAGGTGCCGCGCGTGAGCCGGTCGGTCAGCGTCATGCTCATGGCTTCGCGCCCGGTTTGTGGGTCAATGTCCTTCCAGAACGGGCGGTCCACCATCACAAAAGTTTTGCTGGACTGCATGTAGCGCGTGCGGTCCAGCGCCATCCACATTTTTTGCGAAAACAGCGACTCCTCGCAGGCAATCTGTGTGGTCAGCAGCCAGCTCTGGCAGGTGGTGAGCACGGCGCCAAAGCGGCGCTTCTGGCCCCAGGTGTCGGTGACTTCCAGCTGGCCATCGGCGGCGCGCGTAATGGCAGTGACGCCAGCGCGCGTGGCACCGCTGTGCAGCGACTCCAGCGTGGTGCCCGCGGGCCAGTGCACACAGACCTCCGGCGCATGGCGCCACAGGCCGCAGGGCACCTGGTCGGCGCCGCCCACAATCAGGCGCTGCTCGTCATCGCAGTTGGTCATCACCACGCGCAGGATTTCCAGCATGGAGTTGGGAAAGTCCGAGTCCCAGCCGCCGGTGCCAAAGCCCACCTGGCCAAAGACCTCGCGGTGGCGAAACGAGAGTTTGGAGAAGGCCTCGGAGCTGGCAATGAAATCATAAAACGTGCGGTCGTCCCACAAGGGGATCAGCGTATTCCACAGCCGCTTGAGCGTGACCACATCGCGCGTGCGGATGGCGTCTTGCAGCTCGCTAAAGCGCGCGTCTTTTTCCAGCGCCTGGCTCCAGGCCTCGGCCACTTCGCGAAACAGCGCTGGCAGCTCGTCCAGGCTGCGCGCGTAGTGGCTGGTGCCTTCCAGGTCCACCACGGTGCTGCCGGCAGCAGGCGTGAGCGGATTGGGAAACGGCCGTGTCTGCAGGCCCAATAGGTTGACGTAATGGAAGAAGGCCGTGCCGGATACCGGAAAGCGCATGCCGCCCAGCTCCGCCACCACATCCTGCGTGCCCTCAAAGCGCTGCGAGCGCAACCGCCCACCCATGCGCGCGGCCTCAAACAGCACTGGCTTGAAGCCCAGTTTCATCAGCTCATAGGCGGCCACCATGCCGGCCATGCCGGCACCCACCACCGCCACTTCGGCGCCATGCTGTGCAGCGGGCAATTGGCCCAGCCCGGCGGGGTGCGCTATCCAGTCGTCAAAGGCGAAAGGAAAGTCCGGGCCAAACTGGGTGATGGGTAGGGCGTGCTGGGTCATGGTGGCAAATTATGCGGCGGTTCAGGTATGAATTGCCAGAATACCTGCATGCAAAAGCATTGCTTGTGGCTGGTCTGGGGCCGCGCTACGATGGCTGCAAAGTGGGCCGTTTGCTTGTCACCCTTGTAGCCGCCCATCTGTCTGCAACCCCCTTCCGGAGATATCCATGGCCCACGCCGCTTTCAACTGGCAAGATCCTTTCCTGCTCGATGCCCAACTCACAGACGACGAGCGCATGGTGCGCGATGCGGCTGCTGCCTATTGCCAGGACAAGCTCCTGCCCCGCGTGACCCAGGCCTTTCGTGACGGCACCACCGATGTGGCCATCTTCCGCGAGATGGGCGCGCTCGGCCTCTTGGGCCCCACCATTCCCGAGCAGTATGGCGGCCCGGCCCTGAACTATGTGGCCTACGGCCTGATCGCCCGTGAGGTGGAGCGCGTGGACAGCGGCTACCGCTCCATGATGAGCGTGCAAAGCTCGCTGGTGATGGTGCCGATTTATGAATTTGGCACCGAGGCGCAGCGGCAAAAATACCTGCCCAAGCTGGCCAGCGGCGAATGGATTGGCTGCTTCGGCCTGACCGAACCCGACCACGGCTCCGACCCCGGCTCCATGGCCACGCGGGCCCACAAGGTGGCCGGTGGCTACAAGCTCTCCGGCTCCAAGATGTGGATCTCCAACTCCCCCATTGCCGATGTGTTTGTGGTCTGGGCCAAGGATGTATCTGAGGGCGGCCAGGTCGGTCCGATACGCGGCTTTGTGCTGGAAAAAGGTATGGCCGGTTTGAGCGCCCCGGCCATCCACGGCAAGGTGGGTTTGCGTGCCAGCATCACCGGCGAGATCGTGATGGACGGCGTGTTCTGCCCGGAAGAAAACGCCTTCCCCGAGGTGCGCGGACTCAAGGGCCCGTTCACCTGTTTGAACAGCGCGCGCTACGGCATGGCCTGGGGCGCCTTGGGTGCGGCCGAAGACTGCTGGCTGCGGGCGCGCCAGTACACCATGGACCGCAAGCAATTCGGCAAGCCCTTGGCGGCCAACCAGTTGATCCAGAAGAAGTTGGCCGATATGCAGACCGAAATCGCGCTGGGCCTGCAAGGCTGTGTGCGTCTGGGCCGCATGAAGGATGAGGGCACGGATTCAGTAGAGATCACCTCCATCCTGAAGCGCAATAGCTGTGGCAAGTCGCTGGACATTGCGCGCATGGCGCGCGACATGATGGGTGGCAACGGCATCAGCG
>JAYVNF010000266.1:0-4742 GCA_043758575.1 Rhodoferax sp. | reverse complement strand
GTGGTGGGGTAGCGGGCTGCAATGTGCCTCGGGCGGGCGAATGGCCATGGGCGACTTGCGCTGCCTCAGCTTTCGGTGGCTGCGTTCAACAGCGCCAGCCGCTCGGGCGTGCCCACATCGGTCCATGCGCCAGTGTAAAGCGCAGCACTTACCCTTTGCTGGTCCATGGCCGCCCTTAGCAGGGGCGCCAGCGCGGCGCGTTCGCCCGCCGGGTTGCCGCTGGGCAGGCTGCACCAGGGTGGCAGAAACAGCTCCCGGCGGTACAGGCCTATGGTGGAAAAGGTGAAGCGCGGCGTGGCGCTGTCACGCGGCGTGTTGAGCGCCAGGCCGCTGCTGCCATCCCAGCCAAAGTCACCCGCCGGGTTGTGCTCCGGGTTGGGCACCAGCCAGATATGGGCCAGCATGCCGCTGCGCAAAAAACTTTGCACATCGTTCTGGCGGAATGCAAAGTCCGGCGCAAACACATCGCCGGCCATGGCCCAGAAGGCCTCTCCCAAGAGCGGCAAGGCGCGGCTGATGCCGCCGGCGGTTTCCAGTGCCTGGCCAAAGTCTTCACCTTCACGGGAATAGTCCAGCCGCAGGGGCGCCTTGAATAGCGCCGGATCGGCAAAGCTGGCGCCAAACTGCGCCTCGATCTGCGGCCCCAGCCAGGCCGTGTTGAGCACCGCGTGGTGAAAGCCGCCTTGCAGCAAGGCCTCCATGCGCCACTGCAGCAGCGGCTTGCCGCGCACCCGCAGCAGCGGTTTGGGGGTGTGGTCGGTGAGCGGGCGCATGCGCTCGCCGCGCCCGGCGGCCAGCAGCAGGGTGGACACGGTGGTGGCGCAGTGCGTGGGGGGAGTGAGGTGGGAGGTGGGGAAATCGGCTTGCATGGTAGGCATCCTAAGCGCAGTTGGTGGCGGTTTGCGCGGCGTCCCCTGCTCCGCCACGCTACCAGCCACAGCACGGGTTACAGGGCTAGTGAAAGCGAGGGGTACGACCCGCCGCAAAGCGTTGCAGAATGGAAACTCAGCCCTCTGGAGACAGCCCATGCACAACGACAAGCCCCAGCTCTCACCGGCCGAAATCGCCATCCGCGACGCCGCCCGCGAATACCACCGCACGCCCACGCGCGGCAAGATTTCCGTCAACCCGACCAAGCCGCTATCGAACCAGCGCGATTTGTCCCTGGCCTATTCGCCCGGCGTGGCCTACCCCTGCCTGGACATCCAGGCCGACCCCAGCCTGGCCTTTGAATACACCAGCCGCGGCAACCTGGTGGGCGTCATCACCAACGGCACGGCGGTACTGGGCCTGGGCGACATAGGGCCGCTGGCCGGCAAGCCGGTGATGGAGGGCAAGGCCTGTTTGTTCAAGAAGTTTGCCGGCATCGATGTGTTTGACATCGAACTGGCCGAGCGCGACCCCGACAAGCTGGTGGACATCATCGCCGCCATGGAGCCCACGCTGGGCGGCATCAACCTGGAAGACATCAAGGCGCCGGAGTGCTTTTACATCGAGCAAAAGCTGCGCGAACGCCTGAACATCCCGGTCTTCCATGACGACCAGCACGGCACCGCCATCATCTCCAGCGCCGCCCTGCTCAATGGCCTGGAGCTGGTCGGCAAAAACATTGCTGACGTCAAGGTGGCAGTGTCCGGTGCCGGTGCTGCGGCCCTGGCCTGTCTGGACGTGATGGTGGGCCTGGGTATCCAGCGCAAGAACGTGTTTGTCTGTGATTCCAAGGGCGTGATCTACGAAGGCCGGCCCGGCGGCTACGACGAATCCAAGCAGCGCGTGGCGCAGCAAACCGCGCTGCGCACCCTGGCCGATGTGGTGAGCGGTGCCGACGTGTTCCTGGGCTGCTCCACCGCTGGCGTGCTGACGCAGGCCATGGTCAAGACCATGGCGAACAAGCCCATCATCCTGGCCCTGGCCAACCCCGAGCCCGAGATCCGCCCCGAGCTGGCCAAGGCGGTGCGCCCGGACTGCATCATCGCCACTGGCCGCTCGGATTACCCCAACCAGGTCAACAACGTCCTGTGCTTTCCCTATATCTTCCGTGGCGCCCTGGACTGCGGCGCCACCAAGATCACCGAGGCCATGAAGCTGGCCTGCGTGCGCCAGATTGCCGATCTGGCCAAGGCCGACATCAGCGAAGAGGTGGCCACCGCCTATGCCGGCCAGGAGCTGGTGTTTGGCCCCGACTACCTGATCCCCACACCGTTTGATTCGCGCCTGATTCTGCGCATCGCCCCGGCCGTGGCCCAGGCCGCGGCCGACTCGGGTGTGGCCACCCGGCCGATTGAAGACATGGAGGCCTACCGCCAGCAGCTCTCGCGCTTTGTCTACCAGACCGGCATGTTCATGCGCCCGGTGTTCACCGCCGCCAAGAGCGTGCCCCTGAGCGCCAAGCGTGTGGCCTATGCCGAGGGCGAAGACGAGCGCGTGCTGCGCGCCGTGCAGGTGGTGGTGGACGATGGCCTGGCCCAGCCGATTCTGGTCGGACGCCCGGCGGTGATCGAGGCGCGCATCAAAAAGGCCGGCCTGCGCCTGCGTCTGGGCCAGGACTTCTCCGTGGTCAACCCCGAGGACGACCCGCGCTTCAAGCAGTACTGGGAAACCTACCACCGCATCATGGGCCGCGACGGCGTCTCCATCGAAGCCGCCAAGGCCGCCGTGCGCCGCTCCAGCACCACCATTGCCGCCCTGATGGTCAAGCTGGGGGACGCCGACGCCATGCTGTGCGGCCTGGTCGGGCGCTTTGACACCCACCTGGACCATGTGCGCGACATCATCGGCCTGCGCGCCGGCTCCACCAGCCTGGCCACGCTCAACGCCCTGATGCTGGAGCACCGCACCCTGTTCATTGCCGACACCTTTGTCAACGAAGACCCGGACGCCCAGCAGCTGGCCGAGATTGCCCTGATGGCGACTGAGGAGGTGCAGCGCTTTGGCCTGCCGCCCAAGGTGTCCTTTTTGTCGCACTCCATGTATGGCAGCTCCAAGCGCAAGTCGGCGGTGAAGATGCGCCAGGCCTACGAGCGCTTCAAAACCCTGGCGCCGCACATCCCCTGCGATGGCGAGCTGCAGGGCGACGCCGCCCTGTCGCAGGAGATGCGCAACACCATCCTGATGGACGGCGGCTTCGAGGGCGAGGCCAACATCCTGATCTGCCCGAATCTGGACGCGGCCAACATCCTCTTCAATGTGCTCAAGGTGATAGGCGGCCACGGCGTCACCGTCGGCCCCATCCTGCTGGGTGCGGCCGCCCCGGCCCATGTGCTCACGCCCTCGGCCACGGTGCGCCGGGTGGTCAACATGACGGCGCTGGCCGCTGCCCACTCGGCACTGAAGAACGGGCGCTAAGCCGGGCAGCGCATCCCGGCGCTGCGCCCACACTTGCACACCCATTCGCACGAGCCTAGACTGCAGCCCTTAAAGTCGAGCGCTGTGGCCCCCTGGCCCTGGCTCTCCATATTTGGGGGGAGTCCGCCATGAACGTGCCGCAGCCGCTGGATGTGCCAACCGCCTTGGCGCGCACGCTCCGAATCGCGCAAACGCTGGAGGCACTGCACGCCAGCCAGCGCATCCACGGTGCCCTGCAGCCCGAACGCCTGGCCTTTGCGCCCGATGGCAGCCTGCAACTGACCCGTGCACCGCCCGCAGAAGTCACCTTGCCCCTGGCCCGGCTGCGTTACGCCTCGCCCGAGCAGGCCGGGCGCCTGGCCGTGGTGGACGCGCGCAGCGACCTGCACAGCCTGGGCCTGATCCTCTACGAGTGGCTGCTGGGCCGCCCGGCGTTTGACTCCCATGATCCGCTGGACCTGGCCTACCACCACATGGCCGTGGCGCCAACCGCCCCGCATGCCCTCAACGTCGACGTGCCACCCGCGCTCTCCGAGCTGGTGCTGCGCCTCTTGGCCAAATCGCCCGATGCCCGCTATGCCACGGCACGCGGCCTGGCCGATGACCTGCAGCACTGCCTGCAGCAGCTCGCCCGCAGCGGCCGCATAGAACCCTTCGCCCTGTGTGCCACCGACCAGGGTTCGCAGTTCCTGATTCCCGACCGGCTCTACGGGCGTGACCAGGAAATCGCTGCGCTCACGCGCATTTTTCACCGCGCCGTTGCCGGCGAAGTGGTGCTGTGCATGGTGGGCGGCTACTCCGGCATTGGCAAGTCGGCCCTGGTGCGGGCGCTGCGCGGCAACATTGCCGCCTCCGGCGGCAGCCTGGTGGAGGGCAAGTTCGACCAGTACCACCGCGAGACCCCGTACTCGGCCCTGATCGAGGCCTTCAAGGGCTTGCTGCGCCAGGTGCTGGCCGGGCGCCACAGCGAGCGGGCACTGTGGCGTGCGCGCATCCTGGCAGCCCTGGGCGAGAACATCAGCGTGGTGATGGACGTGCTGCCCGAGCTGGAGTTGCTTACCGGCGCTCAAGCCCAGGCACCGCTTCTGATTGGGGCGGCCGCGCAGCAGCGCTTCAACGCCGTGTTCTCGGACCTGCTCAAACTCTTTGCCAGCGCGGAGCATCCGCTGGTCTTGTTTTTGGACGATTTGCAATGGGCCGACTTTGCCTCGCTGGCCCTGATCCAGAGCTTTGTGCGGGCCGGGCGCGGTGCCCATTTGCTGATGGTGGGCGCCTACCGCGACAACGAGGTCGACGCCGCCCACCCCATGGTGCACATGCTCACCGAGCTGCGCAAAGACCAGGCCACCATCGCCGAGTTCCTGCTCGGGGCCTTGTCGGTCGAACACGTGGCCGAA
>JAYVNF010000265.1:0-4743 GCA_043758575.1 Rhodoferax sp. | reverse complement strand
TTTCACCATATTCATCACGTCTGCGACGGTCTTGGCCATCAAATACTCCTGTTGCACGGTTGTAAAAAGGTTTGCCAACTTCTCAATGCAGCTTTTGTGCCAGAACTATCTGGCGAACCGATTTGAGAAAGCGCCCTATTTTGCCCTGAGATTTCCCGCTTTCCGGGCTGCCAGGGCGGGAAGTTGCGGGACTCCTGGCGCATTGCACCAAAAATGCGCAGGCACCATTTGCATCATGCTGGTGCAACTTTATTTGCGCACCAATTCAGGGCCTAACGGAATATCCATGGCCCGCAGTGCCGCCACCAGCTCGGCATAGGCGGCGTCCACGACACCGGGTGCGCCCTTCACACCCAGGTCGATGTGGCGGCCGTATTCGGCATGGTCCACACTGGGCAGGCTGAACACTTTGACCGCGTGCGCCGCCTCTATGCGCTCCATCAGCGGTGTGAGGGTCGCCTCCATGGCGCCGAATACGATGATGGAATTTTCCTGCCAGGCATCCTGGCGGAAATGTGCCGTGTAGAAGCTGTCCAGCACCCACTCCACCATGGGGTGGGCCATGACTGGAAAACCTGGCAAGAAATATATGCCCCCACGCTCCCCCACTGCGTGTGGGTCGCTGCCCCCCGAGGGGGCTAATTTCGCTTGGGGCGGCCCGGCGCGAAATTCCGCCCCCCGTACTCCATCGCTGCGCACGTAGAAGCCGGGAATCTTGTTGTAGGGGTTGGGAATGATGCACGCGCCCTCCGGGAACACGCCCATGTTCAGGCGGTGCATATTGTCGTCACGCTCGGGCTCGTAGGGCAGGCCTTTCTCGCGGGCCATGTCCTGCATGCGTTCACGGATCAGGGCCTTGGCTTCTGGGTGCAGGGCCAGCGGGCGCTGCAGCGCGGCGGCCGCGCATTGGCGTGTGTGGTCATCCGGCGTGGCGCCTATGCCGCCGAAGGAAAACACCACGTCACCGGAGGCAAAGGCGCGCTGCAAGGTGGCGGAAATGCGCTCGGGGGCATCACCCACGTAATCCGCATAGGCGAGCTGCAGGCCGCGCGCCCCCAACAGCTCAATGGTCTTGGCCAGGTGTTTGTCTTCGCGCCGGCCCGACAGAATTTCGTCGCCAATGATGATGATGCCGAAATTCATATCGCGTCTTTCAAGGGGATGGAGGGCTGCGCCGGCACGACCGCGCTGCTATTGAGCCGCTGCACTGGCTCGGGTACCGGTGCGCGGCTGGCCGCGCCCGCGTCGACCACGGGCTCGGCTCGCAAGGCCTGCAATGCGGCCAGACAGTAGTGGGTAAACCAGAGCGAGGCAAAGGCAAATATCAGGGTGTAAATCCAGATCGCCAGCGGCACCAGAATGATGAAGGCGGGTGCAAACCCGGCGCCAAACGCCCAGACCACGCTGGGTGCCGCACCCAAGTAACCCGAGATCACACCCATCAGCAGCAGCCAGCCACTGTGGCGCTTGAACAGAAGGCTGCGTTCGTCTTTGCTGGCGTGTTGGGCCAGGGCGTCAAAGGCCATGACACGGTAGGTGAGCCAGCCCCAGATCAGTGGCGGTACCAACAGCACCAGGGGAGGCACCAGCCACAGCGGCACCGACACCAACAGGGCCAGCACAGCCAGCAGGGTGGAGCTCAGGGACCACAGGAAGCTGGCCAACCAGCCCGCGCC
The DNA here is from genome assembly GCA_043758575.1 of Rhodoferax sp. GTDB lineage: Bacteria > Pseudomonadota > Gammaproteobacteria > Burkholderiales > Burkholderiaceae_C > Allorhodoferax. The sequence continues at coordinate 3,067 of JAYVNF010000265.1, read as the reverse complement.
CTGCTTGCTCTGCAACTGGGGAAAACGGTTGGCAGCCACCAGGTGCACGATGGCCGGCGTCATCAGCAAGGCCACCACCAGCAGCGAAACCACCACGATCAGGGGCGTGACGGCAAACACCACCAGGAGCGGTGCCAGCACCGACTTCAGCTGGCCCGCACCCACACTGTCCAGCCACTGCCAGACCGTGTGGGTGTAGGGGAACGATTCCATCCAGCTGCGCACCTGGTCGAGTGCAGCATCCCAAAACAGATAGCCCAGGCCCACCGTCAACAGCACCATCAGCACCAAGGGCAAGAAGGACAGCGCGATCACCCGGGGCCGCATGCAATACAGCACCGCACGCCAAAAAGAGTCCAGAAAAAGATTCATGGGCCTAGCATACCGTGCCGGCCCAAGCCCTGGCTTGGGCCTGCAGCGCTTGGCGCCTTATCCGCCGTGGCTGGCGATCCACTCCTGGAAGGCCGGATGCTGGCGCAGGGTGGCAAAGCACAGGCCGCGCTCCTTGAGCCCTTGTACCAGCGGGTCCAGATTGGCCAGGGCCCAGGGCTCGGTGCCGGGTGCTGCACTCAGGTCCAGCAGCAGCATGTCGCCGCTGTGCGCGCCTGCCAGCACGGCCTTGAGCGCAGTACCCTGGCCCAGCATGGTGCCCTTGGCAAAGCCCACATGGGCGTAGCCACAGGCACTGGCGGCAGCCAGCAGTTTGGCCGAGGTAGCGCCGCCTGGCGCATGGAACAGTGGCAGTGATTTCTTGCCGGTAAAGTCTTCCACGCGCCTGGCCGCATGCTCGATCTGCTCACAGTATTTGGCGGGGTCGTAGGTGAACTCCCGTCCAGCCAACGAACCCGTGGTCAGCTTCACACGAAAGCTCGGTTTGTAGCCGGGCAAGTCGCCGCGCCAGTAGACCTGGTCATAGGTCTGGGACGCAAACTCGTGTCCTTGTTGCGCCACCAGCTTCCACCAGCCGCCCCACAGATTGCCCAGGCTGCCTTCGCCGTTTTGCGTCGGCTGGTTGGATATCCAATAGGTCGCCCGAACCTGCTGGCGGCGCAGCACTTCGGCGATGCGGGGCGCGAAGTCCATGCGGCCCGGATCAATCGTCAAGTACACCGGGTTGGCACAGGGCGGGCTGGCCGGCAGCTCGGCGGCTTGCACTGGCTGCAGCGCCACACCCATTGCCGCACCCAACACCACGCCTATTGCCGCACCCCGCACCGCCAGACCCCACATCAGGCCAGCCGCAAGCGATGGACGCGGGCGCAGTTTCATACGCCGGCGATGCGGGCCAAGTCCTGTGCCGACAGCCAGCGCCACTGCCCCGGCGCCAGGTCGGCCGGCAGCACCAGCCCGCCGATTTGCGAGCGGTGCAGGCCTTCCACCCGGTTGCTGACCGCAGCCAGCATGCGCTTGACCTGGTGGTTCTTGCGGTCGGTCAGGGTCAGGCGCAGGTCGAACTCACCCAACGCCTTACAAGCGGCCGCACGCACGGGCTTGGGGTCATCGTCCAGCACCACGCCGGCCAGCAGCTTGCTGACCTGCTTCTCATCCAGCGCATGCTTGACCCGCACCTCGTACACCTTGGGCACGTGGTGGCGCGGTGAGCTCATGCGGTGTATGAATTTGCCGTCGTCGGTGAGCAGCAGCATACCGGTGGTGTCCTGGTCCAGCCGGCCCACCGCTTGCACGCCCTGCACAGCCGCCTTCTGCGGCCGCGTGCGCAAGGGCGAGGGCAGCAGGGTGTAGATGCTGGGATAGGTAGAGGGCTTTTGCGAGCACTCGGTGGCGGTGGGCTTATTGAGCACCAAGTAGGCCCGCTCGGCATAGGGCCAGTCGGTGCCCTGTACCCGAAAGCGCAGATCGGTGGTGTCGAATTCGGCGCCTGCATCCAGGCAGGGTACGGCAGCCGCAGCGGGGTCGGCGCCATACACCTGCACATGGGCTTGCTGTATCAGCCCGGCACACACGCGGCGCGTGCCAAAGCCCTGGGAGTAAAGTATTTCCTGCAATTGCATGGGCCTAGTATCGCAGCGCAGGCGGGCTGTGCCAACGCGCTGCGCCACCGAGTTTTACCCCCGCTGCGGCGGCACAGTAAACTGCGAGCCACAATAGGTGTTGCGTAACGCAAATCGAGGCCTGGGGAGTATCAATGATTGCAGCCATTTTTGCAGCCTGTCTGGTTTTCATGACCGGGGTTGCCCTGTACCTGTGGCGCCAACGTGCCCAGGTGCCGCCACGTCCCCAAATACCCAAAGAGTGGCCCTTGATGGCACGCCCGCTCATCAATAGCAAAGAGCGCAAAATTTGGACCTGGTTGGCCCGGGTCATGCATGACCAGGAAATCATGATCAAGCTGCCGGTGACCCGTTTCACCATACCGGCCCAGCGCGACGAGGCCGAGCATTGGTACAACATGCTGAACCGGGTCTATTGCACCTTCACCATCTGCAGCCTGGACGGACGCGTCATCGGCTGCGTGGACGTGCCGGGCAATGCCGGCCTGTCCATGAGCAACCAGACCCTCAAATACGGGCTGCTGTCCCAATGCGGCATTCCCTACTGGGTGGTGGAACCCGACAACCTGCCCCATATGAACCAGATCCGCAGCGCCTTCCTGGGTGACAGCGCGGTGCGGCCAGGCGAAGCGGCCCCGATAGATACCCGCATGAAAAATGTGGCCGAGCATTTGCAAGCCGCGGTCTCCCGCAAGCGGGCTGTGAAGAGCAGTGTGGCGCCTGAGCACCCCGACTTCGAAGCCACCACCCCGCCCCATGACGCACCCCTGACCGAGGGCTGGGAGCAAAACTCCTTTATGGCCCCGCTGGACAGCCGAACCGGAGAGTTGCGCCGCGACTAGCCGCTACGCGCTTATCGCGGGCGCAAGCAGCCCCGTGCGCAACGGCATCAGAGGCCAAGAAAAAAGCCGCTAACTATTGCTAGCTAGCGGCTTTCGTCAGGGGGTATGGGCTGGCGTCAATTGAAAGATGCCTTGAAACCCGCATGGTTGCTGCATTCTCAGAATTTCAGACTCGTTTCGTTCCCCGGTTTGTTCCCCGGTTTGGTCTTTGGT
>JAYVNF010000264.1:0-4753 GCA_043758575.1 Rhodoferax sp. | reverse complement strand
CACTCAAGGCGGCCACGGCCAGGGTGACGGCCACGATCAACAAGCGCAAATCGCCGCTGCGCAAGTCGCGCCACAGGCTTTGCCAGCCCAAACTCCAGAATGATTGCTTCATGCCCCTACCTTAGCGCATGCATGTCAAGGCAGTGTTGCAGCGGCGCAGAAAACCTTTTCGTGCAGGCACGGCCACCGCACACAGCGACCTGCGCACAGTGTTCGCTTAGTGCAGGCGTACGCCCTGCTTCTCCAACTCGGCCTGCACGGCAGCCAGGTCCACCGCCGCCGTGCTCTGCTGCGTGCGGATGGAAATGGCCGCGGCCACACCCGCGCCCTGGCCGGTGACGGTGCAGGCCATCATGTTGCGCATGGCCGCATGGGACACCATGTCACCGGCCACGCATCGCCCGGCCACCAGCAGGTTGTCCACCTCCAGCGGCACCATGCAGCCATAAGGCACCTCGAAGTAGCGCCCGGTGCTGGGCAGGATCAGCACCGCATAGCCGTCCACGAACTCGGGGAATATGCCAATCGAATCCGCAAACTTGGCCTCTTTGCAGACATCGTCGGCCGTGAGGTTGTAACGGCCAATGATCTTGCGCGAATCGCGCACACCCAGTGTCATGCCAAAGTTGCGCAGCTTGGCTTTCTCGAAGCCCGGCACCACGGCCTTGAGTGCCATGAGGGCCTGCAGCGCCTCCTGGCGGCCCTGCATTTCGGCACGGGTCAGGTCGTTCACATCGGTGGGATCGAAGCCGTACATATGCGCCAGGTTCAGGTTGTTGGCCTCGCCCGCGTCCGTCAGCGAGGACCAGGAACCGCCCAGGTTGGTGCTGTCCTGCGCGATCACGCCCAGTGCGCGGGCCTGGTCGAACTCCTTGTCCAGGTAGGGACTGCGCAAGGCCTCTTCCTTGCCGGTGGTTTGCTGCTGCCAGGTGCGGCTCCAGTCGGCGTAGGTGGCAGGTTGCTCCTCGGTGTATTGCAGAAAGCGCTGTTTGTCGACGCCAGAGGCGTTGAACACCGTGGTTATGCCCAGCATCTTGTCCTTGGGCGTCACGCGGTAACTGGCACCTGCCAGGTGGGCGATGTCGGCGTCCCCCGTGCAGTCGATGATGCGCTGGGCCAGCACCACCTGGCGGCCCGATTTGCTCTCGGTGACGATGCCCTTCAGGGCCCGACTGCCCTCTTCAAAAATCACATCCACCGCATAGCAGTGCAGGATAGGGCGTATACCGGACTCGCGCACCAGGTGGTCGGCCACTACCTTGAAGAAGTCGGCGTCCAGGCATTCGCTGTCGTTGTAGGGCCATTTCACGGTGCCGCCCATGGCGGCGGCGCGGCGTTCCATCTCCACGCCTATGCCTTCGGATTCGATGGTGCCTTCGTAACGGTACCAGGCCAGGGTCTCCATGCCCACGGTGGTGATGGCGCCGCCAAAGCAGCCATAGCGCTCCAGCAGCACCACATCGGCGCCAGCCCGGCGTGCGGCCAGGGCGGCGGACAGTCCGGCCGGACCGGCGCCCACTACCAGCACCTCGCAAGTGGCCAGAATCGGCAGGGCTTTGGGAGCTTCGATGTACACGCCTTGCGCGGTATCCAGCGCGCCCGGCGTGGGCGGTGTGTGCTGGCGCACCTCACCCTCGGTGGTGCTCTTGCGCGTGAAGGTCAGGCGCTGGCCGCTCCAGCGCTGGAGCATGCGTGTGATATTGGCAATATGGCCCGGGTATTTGTCGTCGTCCTGCATGGTGCCCCTTCAAAAGAGACCCACAGTATCCGACGCAAACGCTTGTTAGGCACGCACGCTGCCTCTACCGGTCGACGCCAGACCAGCGGCAGTCGCTTGCGCAGAAACGATGCCGCAGCCCGGTACGCCGTCTACTGGTTTTTCTTGGCGATTTCGTTGCCCACGTAACCGCCACCCACGGCACCCAGAATGGTGGCCAGGGTCTTGCCGTCGCCGCTGCCAACCTGGTTGCCCAGCACACCGCCGACCACGGCGCCCACACCTATGCCGATGGGGCTGTTCTGCGGCGCCTTGTGGGCGGCGGGGGCGTTTTGGGCGGGTGGCAGGGTGCGCTGCGCAGCATCGTTGTTCGCCATCTCGTTGGCGCCGTTGCTGGCATGGCTGGCGGGCTTGTGTTGCAGGGCCTTGGCAGCGGGCTTGCCGTCTTCCCATTTGTCAGCGCCAGCCGGGGCCGGGGCGACCAGTGCATTGCTCTGCATGCTGTCGCGCCCGCCGTCGTTGGAGGTGCCGTGCGAGCTGGGCAGGATGCCAGTGATGGCGGCAATGCCCACCAGGCTGAAGATGGTGACTGCAGCGGCCGCCACGGCGACCAGGGGGTGAATGCGTTTGGTTTGTTCTGCGATGTTCATGGATAGCTCCGTCAAATAACACGTAGCTCCCAGTATCACCAAGGCCGGCGCAGATTCTGCGCCTAAGTGGTGTGCAAACTGTTTCGGATGTAAGAGTGCGTAAGCACCCGTTCAAGTGCAGCGGCATGTGCTAAGGACGGCACGCACCCCGCACTGCAGCCTCAGTCCCCCGTGGGCGAGATGCGGAAGGTCTTGATGTGCAGCGCAGCGCGCAGGTAGTTGGCCAGCGCGGAGAAGCGCTTGGCGTCCGAGGTGCGTATGACCATGCGGTACTCGAAGTCCATACCGTCATCGGAGACGCGGTAGCTCATATTGGCCACGGTGAAGCCGTGCTTGGTAAGCATGCTGCGCACCTCGCTCTCGTCCATGGCCTGGTTGCGATCAAAGGTCAGAAAGTGCTGGGCATAGTGGTGCGAGGGAATGCGCGCTTCAATCAGCCGAAACAGCGACAGGGTGCCCACGGTCAGAATCGTGGCCACGATGGCCGGATAGTAAAAGCCGATGCCAATCAGCACGCCAAGGGCCGAGGTCATCCAGATCGAGGCAGCAGTGGTGAGGCCGCGCACGCTCAGGCCCTCCTTGAAGATCACACCGGCTCCCAGAAAACCGATGCCGGTCATGATGCCCTGCGCCATGCGCGTGGGGTCGGTGCGAAAGGAGTCGACTGGGGCACCGGCCGGCAGCCATTTGCTTTGGTACAGCGTCACCAGCATCAACAGGCTGGAGGCCAGGCACACCAGGGTGTGGGTGCGAAAGCCGGCCGGGCGGCCGTGGTAGCTGCGCTCCAGGCCAATCACTCCCCCTACGCCCATGGCACCTACCAGGTGCAGGGTCATCGTTACCAAGTCTTGATCCATATTCTTGTTTCCAAACGTCGGCCCCGACTGTAAACTGATTGTCACGGAACTGACTTCTTTTATCGCCACACTTCGTTGGCAACTTCAAAGGGACTGTTATGCATCTGAACAAACTCACTTCATTGGCTCTGGCCGCTCTGGCTGTTTGCGGCGCACAAAGCGCCTCGGCCCAGTCGGCCCAGCTGATTGCAGCGGCCAAGGCCGAGGGTCAACTCACCGTGATCGCGCTGGCGCGCAGCTGGTGCGGCTACGGCCCCATCATCGACGCCTTCAAGGCCAAGTACGGCATCAAGGTCAACGAACTCAACCCCGACGCCGGCTCTGGCGACGAGGTCGAAGCCATCAAGGCCAACAAGGACAACAAGGGCCCGCAAGCGCCTGACACGATTGACGTGGGTCTGTCCTTCGGCCCCAGCGCCAAGGCCGCCGGCCTGCTGCAGCCCTACAAGGTGTCTACCTGGGCCAGCATCCCCGACAGCGCCAAGGATCCCGAAGGTTTCTGGGTCGGTGACTACTACGGCGTGCTGGCCTTCCAGGTCAACTCCGACATGGTCAAGCCGCCGCAGGATTGGGCCGATCTGCAAAAGCCCGAGTACAAGAACGCTGTCGCCCTGGCCGGTGACCCACGTGCTTCCAACCAGGCCATCCAGGCCGTCTACGCTGCCGGCCTGAGCGCTGCCGGTGGTGACGCCAGCAAGGCCGCTGCGGCTGGCCTGAAGTTTTTTGCCGACCTGAACAAGGCCAGCAACTTTGTGCCGGTGATCGGCAAGGCCGCTTCTCTGGCCCAGGGCACCACGCCCATCATCATCAGCTGGGACTACAACGCCCTGGCCGACCGTGACAAGCTGGCTGGCAACCCCAAGGTGGAAGTGGTCGTGCCCAAGAGCGGTGTCGTGGCCGGTGTGTATGTGCAGGCCATCAGCGCCTTTGCCCCCCACCCCAACGCCGCCAAGCTGTGGATGGAGTACCTGTACTCTGACGAAGGTCAGCAGGGCTTGCTCAATGGCTACTGCCACCCGATCCGCTTCAACGATCTGGTCGCCAAGAACAAGTTCACCAAGGCCTCGCTGGACAAGCTGCCCCCGGCCGCTGGCTACGCCAAGGCTGCCTTCCCCACGCTGGACCAGCAAGGTGCAGCCAAGGAAGTCATCACCAAGCAATGGGACTCCGTGGTGGGCGCAGCGGTCAAGTAATGTGACTGGCTGAGTTCCCCGGCTCGGGCATGGCACTGGTGTGCCATGCCCGATTTTGTTTGTAGGCGGGCCGGCTGCCTTGGCCTTTCTCTTTTCCAACTTTGCGAGAGCTCCCTTGTCCGCTCCATCCACCACTTTGCCGCAGGCACCTTCCTCCGGGCCCGGGCGCAAACCCATCAACCTGAACTGGCTGGGCGTGCTGCCGTTTCTGGTATTTGCCCTGCTCTTCATGCTGCTGCCCACGGCCTACCTGATGGTGGGCGCCTTCCAGGACGCCGAAGGGCACTTCACCCTGCACAACCTGGCCGGTCTGCTGGAGGCCAATGTGCTGGACGC
>JAYVNF010000263.1:0-14317 GCA_043758575.1 Rhodoferax sp. | reverse complement strand
CTGGCTGAGCGACCACACCCTGAAGGCCTACACCTCGCACGCCATCACCAGCAAGGAGCGCCTGCGCCTGGAGCTGGCGCGCATACGCCAGCAGGGCTGGGCGCTGTCGGAGCAGCAGCTGGAGTTGAACTACCGTGGCATTGCCGTGCCACTGATGGACCACCATGGCGATTTGGTCGGGGCGCTGAGCGTGACCATGCCCATGGGCCAGGAGGCCTCGGACGATGCGGTCAAGCGCGTGCTGGCGGTGCTGCAGGAGACGGCGCGGGCGATGCGCAACCTGCTCTGAGTCGGGCGGGCTGCAAAGTGCTGGGCCGCCGCTGCTCAGCCAAGCGGCGCTGGTGCCAGCACGGCTTTGGCAAGCTCTTCTACCTGGCCGCGCAACCAGCGGTGGGCGTGGCTGTGCTGGTGGCGCAGGTGCCAGACCAGGTACATCGGCATCTTCGGGCAGGCAATCGGCAGCTTGGCACTGGCCAGGTCGCGCAGCAGGTGGCGACCCAGCAGGCTGGGCGCTGTGGCCAGCAAGTCGGTGCCCAGGACAAAGGGCGCCACGCCGGCATAGCCTGGCACCGTGACTTCGAACTGGCGTTGCACACCCTTGGCTTGCAACCACTGGTCCAGATCCAGCGCACGGCGCGGTGCATACACCACGGTGACGTGGCGGGCCGCCAGGTACTGCGCACGTGTCTGGGGGGCCTGGCGCATGCGCGGATCAAAAAACACCTGGTAATGGTCTTCGAACAAACGCTTTTGCAGCACATCCGTGCCATCTGGCGGGCGCGGGCTGATGACCAGCTGGCAGTGTTCGTTGCGCAGCATCTCCAGGCTGGGCACCTCCGAGGGAATAACGCCTAGCGTCAAGCCAGGCGCGCGCTGGCGTAGGCGCAGCATCAGCGCGGGCAGCAACAGATCGCGCTGCAAGTCGTTGGCGGCCACCGTGATGTGGGCCTTCCAGGCCGCTGGATCGAATACCTCGGGCTGGGCAAAGCCCTGCAAAGCCGAGAGCAGCTCGCGCGCCTGGGTACCCAGCGCTTCAGCGCGCTGGGTGGCGACAATGCCGCGCCCGGATTTCACAAACAAAGGGTCTTGGGTGATGGCGCGCAGCTTGTCCAGCAGGTGGCTGACCGCCGACTGGGTGACGCCCAGGCGCTGGGCGGCGCGCGTCACCGAGCCGGTTTCCAGCACCGCCAGCAGCAGCTGCAACAGGCGGCCATCCACATCCAAATGATCGAATTTACTCATGTATCTCATCATGATTGATCGGTTTATCTTTGGCAACAAAAACCGAATACTCGCCGCAGTTCAAACAGTTGACTGGAGACAAACCATGGCGACCAAACCGGCATTGCCGCCCATCCCGGGCACCACGCCCTTTGACGGCGAGCTGGCCAAGAAGGGCTATGCCCTCAACAAAATGTGCTTTTCCTTCAACACGGCGGACAACCGCGCCGCGTTTCTGCAGGATGAAGAGGCGTATATGACGCAGTACGGCCTGAGCGACTCGCAGAAGGCCGCTATCCGCTCCAAGCAGGTGCTGCAGCTGCTGGCAGAAGGGGGCAACGCCTACTACCTGGCCAAGTTCGCCGGCATCTTCAAGCTCGACATGCAGGACATTGGCGCGCAGCAGCGCGGCATGAGCAAAGAGGCCTTCAAGGCCATACTGGTCGCCGCCGGTCAATAAATTCAACCCACACGCAGGAGCACACACACATGGCAAAAATCATTGGCGGCCTGGGCACGTCCCACATTCCCGCAATCGGCGGCGCAATCCACCGTGGGGCCCAGCAAGAGCCCTACTGGAAACCTTTTTTCGACGGCTATCCCCCGGTGCAGCAGTGGCTGAAGCAGGCCAAGCCCGACGTGGTGGTGATGTTCTACAACGACCACGGCCTGAACTTTTTCCTCGACAAAATGCCCACCTTTGCCATCGGCGCAGCGGCCCAGTACCACAACGCCGACGAGGGCTGGGGCATTCCCACGCTGCCGCCGTTCCAGGGTGAAGTGGACCTGTCCTGGGAAATCATCAACCACCTGGTGGACCAGGAGTTTGATGTCACCACCTGCCAGGAAATGCTGGTGGACCATGCCTGCACCCTGCCTTTGAAACTCTTTTGGCCCGAAGGCCCGTGCCCGGTGACCGTGGTGCCGGTGTGCATCAACACGGTTCAATTTCCGCTGCCGCACGCCCGGCGTGTCTACGCCCTGGGCCGCGCCATCGGCGAGGCCGTGGCGGACTGGGACAGCACGAAGAAAGTGGCCTTTGTCGCCTCCGGTGGCTTAAGCCACCAACTCGATGGCGAGCGTGCCGGCTTTATCAACAAGGACTTCGACTTGAAGTTCCTGGAGAGTCTGGAGAGCAACCCCGAATGGGCTACCCAGTTCAGCATCCATGAGCTGGTGGAAAAAACCGGCACCCAGGGCATAGAGCTGCTGGCCTGGCTGGCCATGCGCGCCGCGCTGTCGGTGGGCCAGGGCAGTGGGGTGCGCAAGGTGCACAGCAACTACCACATACCGATTTCGAACACGGCGACGGGGCTGCTGGCGCTGGAGACGTTCTGAGGCCGGACGGGGTCAGAACGAACAGGGTTTTGCGATTGACATTTCGTACGTGAATGCGTACGATTCGCCTATCTTTGGAGATACGCCATGACCGTTCTGACAGCAAGTGAAGCAAGGGCCAGTTTGTACCGTCTGATTGACCAGGCAGCCGACTCACACCAGCCCATTCACATTACCGGTAAGCGCGCCAGTGCCGTGCTGGTTGCCGAAGAGGATTGGCAGGCGATACAGGAAACCCTGTATTTGCTGGCCGTGCCGGGCATGCGTGAGTCCATCCAAGAGGGCCGGGCGGAGCCCTTGCACAAAAGTGCCAAGGAGCTGGACTGGTGAGCTGGCAGCTGGTGTTTGCCAAGCATGCGCTGAAAGATGCCAAAAAACTTGCCTGCGCTGGCCTGAAGCCCAAGGCCCAGGATCTGCTGGAAATTTTGGCCAAGGACCCGTTTCAAAATCCACCCCCTTTCGAAAAACTGGTGGGTGACCTTGCTGGCAGCTATTCACGTCGCATCAACATCCAGCATCGCCTGGTCTATGAGGTGTTCGCGCAGGAACACCTGGTGCGCGTGCTGCGGATGTGGACGCACTACGAATGAATGCATGGCTTTCGCAGCGCCTGAGCTCCGTGCGCAGGGTGCTGGTGTCTTAGCCTGCCGTGAGCTTGTGCACCAGATCCGCCGCCGTGCTGGCCCCGTATTTGCGCATCAGCCGGGCCCGGTATATCTCCACCGTGCGGTGGCTGATGGCCAGGGCCTTGCCTATCAATTTCGAGGTCATGCCCTGCAGCAAATAGGCGGCGACTTCGCGTTCGCGCGCCGTCAGCTCGGCGCGCACCGGGCGGTTGGCGCTTAAATCTTCAAAGCACCAGATGCCGGCCTCGTGCGGTGCGAGCTGGTTGAGCGCGCGCCCTGTCACATGGCACCAGAAGGCCTCGCCCGCAGTGCGGCCACCCAGACGCTTCATGATGCGGTTGTCGGCGTAGGTGCCGCTGCGGTTCAGGATGGGTGCGATGCGCGCGCCGGTGCGCTCGTACTCGTCGGCGCTGGGGTAGAGCAGCTGGAAGGACTGGCCCACCAATTGCGCGCGCTCGGCGCCGAACATATCGCACAGATGCTGGTTGCAATCGACGATGTTGCGGTTGCGTGAGAGGGCCAGCCCCACCGGGGCCAGGTCGAAAGCGAGGCGGTAGTCGGTATCCATGGCTGTGGTGTATCCAGGATGGGGGTGAACCAAGGGTTGGACTCTACGAAAAACTACGTATGCCATTACGTAGTATCGTACAGGCTTCGCCTATTCATGAGGACCCAGCAGTGAACAAGATTTACCCCAGCGCGGCAGCCGCGCTTGAAGGCATAGTCGCCGACGGCCAGTTGATGGCCGTTGGTGGTTTTGGTTTGTGCGGCATTCCCGAGGCGCTGATCGATGCGCTCAAAGACAGCGGCGTGAAAGACCTGACGGTGATTTCCAACAATGCCGGTGTCGACGGCTTTGGTCTTGGGAAACTGCTGGAAACCCGCCAGATCAAAAAAATGATTTCCAGTTACGTGGGCGAGAACAAGGAGTTCGAGCGCCAGTACCTGGCCGGCGAGCTGCAGCTGGAGTTCACGCCCCAAGGGACGCTTGCCGAAAAGCTGCGCGCCGGTGGTGCCGGCATCCCCGCTTTCTTCACCAAGACCGGTGTGGGCACCCTGGTGGCCGAGGGCAAGGAGCTGCGCGAGTTTGATGGCGAGACCTATGTGATGGAGCGCGCCCTGATGCCTGAGGTGTCCCTGGTCAAGGCGCACCGCGCCGACAAGTCTGGCAACCTGCAGTTCCGCTTCACCGCGCGCAACTTCAACCCGGCCGTAGCCATGGCCGGCAAGATCACGGTCGTCGAAGTGGAAGAGATTGTGGAAACCGGCTCCATGGAGCCCGACGCCGTGCACCTGCCCGGTATTTATGTGCACCGCATTGTGCTCAACGCCCATCCGGAAAAGCGCATCGAGAAGCGCACCATCACAGAAAAAGCAGGAGTTTGACCATGGCCTGGAATCAAGACCAAATGGCTGCACGTGCAGCGCAAGAACTGGAAGACGGTTTCTATGTGAACCTGGGCATTGGCATTCCCACGCTGGTGGCCAACCATGTGCCGGCGGACAAGGAAGTCTGGCTGCAGTCCGAAAACGGCATGCTGGGCATAGGCCCGTTTCCCACCGAAGACGAGGTGGATGCCGACCTGATCAACGCCGGCAAGCAGACCGTCACCACGCTCAAGGGCTCCAGCATTTTTGGCAGCCACGAAAGCTTTGCCATGATCCGCGGCGGCAAGATCAACCTCAGTATTCTGGGTGCCATGCAGGTCAGCGCCCAAGGTGACCTGGCCAACTGGATGATTCCGGGGAAGATGGTCAAGGGCATGGGCGGCGCGATGGACTTGGTGGCCGGCGTGAAGCGCGTGATCGTGCTCATGGAACACGTGGCCAAGAAAAAAGACGGCAGCGAAGACCTGAAAATTCTGCCCCAGTGCACCCTGCCGCTCACCGGCGTGGGCGTGGTGGACCGCATCATCACCGACCTGGCGGTGATGGACGTGACACCCGCTGGCCTCAAAGTGGTGGAGTTGGCACCGGGCGTGAGCCTGGAGCAGCTGCAAAGCAAGACCGGTGTGCCGCTGATTTAGCTTGCAGCCCGGCGCTGGTTTAAGCCGCATCTGCTATGTTCACGCACTATGAAGACACATCGTTTTGCGTGGCTGGCCGTGGTGGCGTGGCTGGGTTGGGTGCTGCTAGCCGGGGTTGCACAGGCCAAAACCCCGGGTGAGGTAGAAGCCGGAGCCGCTCTGCGCGAGGCCAGCATGCACGGCCTCAATGGCCCGGACCGGCGCCTCTCGCAATACCGCGGTAAGCCGCTCTTGATCAATGTCTGGGCCAGCTGGTGCGGCCCCTGCCGCGCCGAGATGGGCTCACTCGAGCGCCTGGCCTGGCGTGAAGAGGGCCAGCGCTTCAACATGATTGGCATCTCCACCGACGACAGCGAAGCAGCGGCCAAGCGCTACCTGCAAAGCGCCAACGCCACACTCAACCACTACATAGACCACGCCCTGGAGCTGGAAAACATGCTGGGGGCCGAGCGCCTGCCGCTCACCGTTCTGGTGGACGCCAAAGGCCGGGTGCTGGGCAAAACCTACGGTGCCCGCGAGTGGGACCAGGCCGATGCCGCCAAGTGGTTAAGCAGCCTGTTGCGGTCCGAAAAATGAGCACGGCGGACCCACGCATGGGTTTCAAGCCGGTGCGCTATGTGAGCCTGCTGGCGCTGCTGACGATTCTGGCCATGGTGGTGTCGGTGGCCATTTTGCTGTGGGATTTGCGGAACCGCGAGCTGGCCCATGCGCGCATGGAAACCGTCAGTCTGACGCAGATGCTGATGGAGCAGACCGAACAAAACTTCGAGAGTGTGGACCTGGTGCTGCAGGGCGTGCAAGAGCGCTTGCAGACGCCCTTTGGCATTCAGCTGGGGCTGGACAGCGATCCGGTGCACCTGCTGCTCAGCGCCAGGGTGTCCGGCATCCGCCATGTGCGTTCGCTGTTCCTGGTCGATGCACAGGGCCATCTGGCCAACACCTCACGTGATGCGCCGGTGCCTGCCGGGGCGCTGGCGGACCGGGACTATTTCCAGGTCTTCGCCCACGGGCAGAAAAATTCACTCTTCATTGGCAGACCGGTGCGCAGCCGTTTTGACAATGCCTGGACACTCAATCTGTCGCGACCGCTGTTTGACAAGGACGGCGTTTTCCGAGGTGTGGTGGTTGCCGCCATTGGCATTGCGGAACTCGAAAAAAGCTACACCATCGCCCAGCTGGATTACGCCCGTGCGATTGGTTTTTACCTGGCCGATGGAACCTTGATTGCCAGCCTGCCGCACCGCGAAAGCCTGATTGCCGAGCAGGCAGCCGAGCTCACCCACGAGCGCCTGCCCACCAGCGCCAAGGAGGTGCGCACCATAGACCACCGCAGCGGCAGCGGCGAGCGCGAAGTGTTTGTCATTGGCCGTCTGGCGGGCTATCCCCTGCTGGTCAGCGTCACCGATGACCAGTCCCTGAGCCTGGCAGCGTGGCGCGAAACCGCCATCCCGATTGCCCTGGGCGCCCTGCTGGTGAGTATTTTTACCGCTGTGGTGGCCAGCTACCTGATAGGCAAGCTGCGGCACCGCCAGCGCCTGGCGCAGGAGTTGAGTGCGGCCGATGCGCGCTACCAGCACACCGTCAATTCGGTGATGGACGCGATTGTGGCGCTGGACGAATCCATGCGCATCATCATGTTCAACCCTTCTGCAGAGGCAATGTTCGGTCTGCGTGCGGCTGAGGTGCTGGGGCAGCCGCTGGACGTGCTGCTGCCGCTGCGGCTGCGCGCGGCGCACCAGCTGCATCTGCAACGCTTCTCGGGCAGCGATCGGGTTTCGCGCCCGATGGCACCGCAAATGGATATTTTTGGCCTGCATGCCAATGGGACCGAGTTCCCGCTGGAGTCCACCATCTCGCGCTCCCTGGTTGGTGGGCGCATGCAGATGACGGCGGTGCTGCGCGACGTCACCCAGCGGCGCAAGGCCGAGGCCGATCTGCGTAGGGTCAACAGCCAGTTGCGCGAACTCTCGGCATCCCTGCAAAGCGTGCGCGAGGAAGAGCGCAAACGCATATCCCGCGAACTGCACGATGACCTGGGGCAGCAGCTCACCGGCCTCAAGCTCAGCCTGTCGTGGCTGGGCAGCCGTTTGAAGGAAGGCCGGGCCACGGCCGTGGACGATGTGAACCAGATGCGCCAGCAACTCGACTCGGCGATAGCTTCGGTGCGCCGCATTGCCGCCGAGTTGCGTCCGCGGGTGCTGGACGATCTGGATTTCCGTGCGGCACTGAGCTGGCAGATGCAGGAGTTCTTCCAGCACAGCGGCATCCAGATCGAGCTGGACTTGCAGGATGCCGATCTGGTGACGGACGACACACTGGCCACGGCGCTGTTTCGTATCGTGCAGGAGGCACTGACCAATGTGGTTCGCCATGCGCATGCCAGCAAGGTGCTGGTGGGCCTGCACCGCGCGGGCGGGCAACTGCTCTTGCGTATCAGTGACAATGGCAGCGGCTATGACAGCACGGTGCTGGCCCGGGGCATCGGCTTGGTCAGCATGCGCGAGCACTGCAGCGCGGTGGGTGCCAGCTTTGTGGTGAACAGCAGTCCGGGTGCCGGTACCCGTATCGAGGTGGCCATACCTTTGGCGCACCATGAAGACAAGGGGAACGAAGCATGAAGGCAGACGTACTGATCGCCGATGACCACGCCATCATTCGCGATGGCTTGACGAAAATCCTGGCCGACACCGATGACCTGCTGGTCGCCGGTGAGGCCGCCAACGGCACAGCGGTGCTGGAGCAGGTGCGCCTGCGCGACTGGAGCCTGTTGGTGCTGGACATTTCCATGCCTGGACGCAACGGGCTGGAGCTGATCAAGCTGGTCAAGGCCGAGCGCCCCAAGCTGCCGATTCTGATTTTCAGCATGCACCCGGAGGAGCAGTACGCGGTGCGTGCCATACGCGCGGGCGCTTCCGGCTATCTGTCCAAGGAAGGCGACACGGACCTGCTCTTGCCCGCCATGCGCCGCCTGGTCGCGGGTGGCGTCTACATCAGCCACAAGGTGGCGGAGTTGCTGGCCACCGATGTCTCGTCGCAAAGCACCAAGCCGTCCCACACCCGGCTCTCGGACCGGGAGTTTGAAGTCTTTAGCCGCATTGTGCGCGGCATCAGCCTGACGGCGATTGCCGAAGAGTTTTCGCTCAGCGTGAAGACGGTCAGCACCCACAAGTCGCATATTCTGGCCAAGATGGGCATGAGCACCCAGGTCGATCTGGTGCGCTACGCACTGGAACACCAGCTGCTTCACTCGCACGCAGCCTAGCTTGCCCTCGGGGCTGTCTTCCTATCCCGCATAGGAACATTCCTAGGCGCAGTTTCATCCTGCGCCTATATCACTTCAGGTTGCTATTCAGCAAAATTTGTCCGTCGGAGTGGGGCTGCGGTCCGTCTCCATTGTGCTGAATCTGAAACCTAGAGGTGTACCCATGCGCTACCTGTCCCGCATCACATTGGCTGGCGTTGTTGCCAGCGCCGCCCTTGTACTGGCATCGACGTCGGCCATGGCCATGGACGCGGAAGCCGCCAAGGCCCTGGCGCGGCAAAACAACTGCCTTAAATGCCACGGCATTGACAAGGACAAGGACGGTCCGGCCTACAACAAGGTGGCCGCCAAGTTCAAGGGCAAGGCGGACGCAGAAGAAAAGCTGATCCACCACATCACCTCGGGCGAAAAGGCCAAGTTCCCGGATGGCCACGAGGAAGAGCACAAGATCGCCAAGACCTCGCCGCCCAACGACAAGGACCAGATCAAGAACCTGGTGCAGTGGATTCTTGCGCAATAGGCGCCAGACCACACAGTCCACACCATTGTTACGGGGTACCCCATGAAGCACATCAAAAAATTGCTCGCTGCCTGCTTGCTGCTGGGCAGCGTTTGGGCCGCGGGCCCGTTGTGGGCAGCCGAGGCCAGCCTGCCTGACATCGGTGACAAATCGGCCCAGGCCATTGCCACCGAGGCGCTGCAAAAAGATGCCCTGTGTACCAAGTGCCACGATGAGTCCGAGACCGCGCCCATTCTGTCGCTGTACCAGACCAAGCACGGCGTGCGCGGCGACGCCCGCACGCCCACCTGCCAGTCCTGTCACGGTGCCAGCGCCAACCACCTGAAAGGCGCCACGGACGGCGCCGCCACCCGTCCGGCACCCGACGTGGTGTTCAAGAAGGGCGTTTACCAGGCTTCGGATGACCGCGAGCGTGCCAGCCAGTGCCTTGTCTGCCACAAGGGCGGCATGCGCAGCAATTGGGACGGCGCGGCCCACCAGAACAACGGCGTCGCCTGCAACGACTGCCACGTGGTGCACCGCCCCAAGGACAAGCTGTTTGACAAGAAGACCCAGACCGAAGTCTGCTTCACCTGCCACAAAGACCAGCGTGCCGATGGCAAGAAAATTTCGCACCACCCGATCGCCGAAGGCAAGGTGACCTGCTCGGATTGCCACAACTCGCATGGCTCCACCGGCCCCAAGCTGATGAAGAAAAACACCGTGACCGAGACCTGCTACCAATGCCATGCCGAAAAGCGCGGCCCCCTGCTGTGGGAGCACCAGCCGGTGGCGGAAGACTGCGCCAACTGCCATACCCCGCACGGCTCCAACATTGCGCCGCTGCTGAAGTCCCGTGCTCCCTTCCTGTGCCAGGAATGCCATGACGGCCCGCACAACAGCAAGACGCCGTATGCCGGCTCGGTAGGCGGCATCCAGGCCGGCGTCACAGGTACCGCCACCGCACCCGCCAACCCGGGCAGCAACCAGACCGGGCGTGCCTGCATGAACTGCCACGTGATGGTTCATGGATCCAACAGCCCCGCCGGTGCCCTGTTGCAGCGCTAATGCGATTCGAATCGGAGATCACCATGAAAACCGGAATTAAATCTGTCCAACTTTCTGTCCTGGCACTGTCCCTGCAGAGCGTGCTGGCAATGTGGAGCGCAGCACCCACCCTGGCCTTTGCCGAAGACGATGTCACGGCACTGACCATGCCCAGCAACAGCGTAGAGGTGGGGGTGGAAAACATCTCCGCCAGCTCACCCAAGTTTGGTGAATACAACGGCCTGAACAAGTCCGGCGACAAGCTCATCGGCAATGTGGATGTGCGCGGTGGAAGCGCCTACGGGCAAGGCAGCGGCAATACGCGCTGGGAGCTCAAGGGCTACGACCTGGGAACCACCTCGGGTGGTGCCAATGCGGCGTACAGCGAACAAGGGCGCTGGAGTCTGGGCATCAGCTTCGACGAGCTGCAGCACAACATCACCGACAGCTTCCAGACCCCGTTCGCCGGCACCATGGGCGGCAACCGGTTCACCTTGCCCACCACCTTTGGCGTGATCAACTCCACGGCCGTCACCGGCAGCAATGCCCAGGCCGTGGGCACGCGCAACCTGTCGCCTGCGCAACTGGCAGCGTTCCAGACCTATGACGTGAGCAGCACGCGCCAGAATTCGAAATTCAACGCGGGCTTCATTCTGGACCCGCACTGGGCCTTCCAGTTTGACTACAACCACCTGGACCAATCGGGTGCCAAGCTGATTGCCGGCTCCTCCAACGACGCGCGCACGGCGCTGGGCGCCAGCGGTACCTGGGCCAAAGAGGCCATGGTGACGCTGATGAACCCGACCAACTACCGCACCGACAGCTTCAATCTGGCGGCCAACTGGACCGGCTCGGATGCCTATGCCACGGCGTCTTACTACGCCTCCTATTTCCGCAATGCCAACGACCGCCTGTACTGGGACAACCCCATAGGCACCGGCAGCGCTACCACCGGTGCCATCACCACCACCCTGGCTGGTGGTTACCAGCCCAATATGCTGAGCGTTATGCCGGGCAATGACTTCCACCAGCTCAACCTGAACGGCGGCTATGCGCTGAGTGCACGCACCAAGCTGGTGGGTGGTATTTCCTACGGACAGGGCACGCAAAACGAAGCGTATCTGGTGGACGCCAATGTGCTGCAGACCGGCGGTTTGCCCCGGGGCTCACTGGATGGTCTGGTGATCACCTCCAGCGCCAACCTCAGGCTCACCGACCAGACGACCAAGGACCTGTCCCTGTCCGCTGGCATGCGCTACAACCGGCGCGACAACCGCACCGCCTCTGCGGTCTACCAGATCTTTGACATCGGTGGTGGGCCTGCAGTCGCTGCCAATTCCGGTACCCGCAGGCTGGAGATCAACACCCCGTACAGCTACAGCAAGAACGTGCTGGAGCTGGCGGGGGACTACCGCCTGGACCGGCAGCGCACCATCCGCATGGCCTATGACCATGAAGACGTGCGGCGCTGGTGCAACAGCGTGGCCGGTGCAGCCGCTCCCAACCCGGCCGTGGTCGGTGTGATTGCCGGCAATGTGGCGTCGCCTGCCGATGCCAATTGCGTGGTTGTTCCAGGCACCAACGAAGACAAGCTGGCGTTCAACTACCGCGCCAGGGCGTCTGACGCGGTGAACTACACGGCTGGCTACACCTACTCCAACCGCGTGGCTACCAACGTGGACCATAACGCGCTGACACCCTTGAACGACCAGGCCGGAGCCAACGGCACCGGCATTGTCAATGCCAGCGACTACAAGGGCTACATGGCCTTCTTTGATGCCTCGCGCAACCAGAACCTAGTGAAGGCCGGCATCAACTGGCAGGCCAGCGAGGCGGTGGCCCTCTCGGTCGGTGGGCGCTACGCCATTGATGTTTACCAGGACTCGCCATTGGGCGTGCAGAACGGTCATTCCATGGGCTTTGACCTGGATGCCAGTTACAGCTACTCCGAAAGCGGCACGCTGACAGCCTATTTTGCCTCCCAGGACCGTGACCGCATCATGCTGTCGGGCGCCAGTGGCGCCGGTGCCACCGACAATGCAACCTCCTATGCGGCACTGGTGTCCCCCAAGAACATCTGGCGCAATGTGCTGACCGATTCGGACCGCACGGTGGGCCTGAACCTGAGGCAAAAAGGGTTGATGGGCGGCAAGCTGGAGCTGGTGGGTGACCTGTCCGTGTCGATTGCGCAATCGCAGTACCACACCGATGTGCCGTACTACGTGGCCACCGCCACGGCACCCAGTTGCGCCAGCAGCACCTCCCTGTCATGTGGCGACACACCGGCCATCTTCAGCAACACCCTGCAAGTCAAACTGATCGGCAACTACCAGCTTGACAAGAAGAGCCAGGTCTCGGTGGGCTACCAGTACCAGCGCCTGATGAGCAACGACTACTACTACAACGCGCTGCAGTACGGCTACACCCCCAGCACGACGCTGCCAACCAACCAGCAGCCCTCCGACTACACGGTGAACGCGCTGGCGGTGTCCTATGTCTATAAATTCTGAAGCGCAAGCCAACCCAGTCAGGTCCTACCATGAATGATGCAAATCCCGGCCTTTTGAGGCGTGTCTGGAACGTGCTGAGCAAGCCCAGCGCAAAGTACTCGCTGCTGGCCATTTCTTCCGTTGCCTTTGTGGTCGGCATTCTGTTCTGGGGCGGCTTGCACACCGGTCTGGAGATGACCAACACGCTGGAGTTTTGCATCACCTGCCATGAGATGCGCGACAACGTCTACCAGGAGTACAAAGAGACCATCCACTACAGCAACCGCAGCGGCGTGCGTGCCATCTGTTCGGATTGCCACGTGCCGCGTGAGTGGGGACCGAAGATGATTCGCAAGGCCAAGGCCAGCCTGGAAGTGTGGGGCAAGCTGACCGGCGCCATTGACACCAAGGAAAAATTTGAGGCCAAGCGTATGGAGCTGGCCGGCCACGAATGGGCGCGCATGAAGGCCAACAATTCGCAGGAATGCCGCAACTGCCACAACTGGGACGCCATGAGCTCGGAGCTGCAAAAGCAGACGCCTTACAAAAAGCACATGCTGGCCAAGGAAGAGGGCAAGACCTGTATCGATTGCCACAAGGGCATTGCCCACCACCTGCCCAAGGAGTATGTGGACCCCGATGAGTAAGCCTCAGGGCAGGGCGACAAACCGCGTCTCGTAGGTGCCCAGCGCACAGTCGATGACGCGGTAGCGCATGCGGTCGGTGTCCATTTGGGTGGCGGTGCTGGAGCTGCCATCGAGTGCCAGTGCAATGCCATAGTGCTGGCCCTCGGCGCTGTAGTCCAGGCCATAGTGCTGGTGGCCGAACAGCAGCACATCGGCGCGGTCGCGCAAGGTCTGCATCAGGGAGTAGGCGTCCTTCAGGCGGCGAAAGCGGCGCGTATTCCAGCCCAGCAGGTGCGCGAAAAAGTTGCCGTCCACCAGACCTGGGCGTACCGCAAAGGCATCCAGAAAGGGATGGTGGTGCAGGTACACCACCACCTTGCGCTGACGCAACTCCGGCTGGTCCAGCAGGGTGTTGAGCGCCGCGATCTGCTCCTGCCCAAGGTGTCCTTGGGCAAACCAGCGCTGCCATAAGGACATCTCGGCCTGGTTGGAGTCCAGGCCAATCAGGGCGCAGCCGGGCAGCAGCGTTAGCACCGGGTACTGCTTGGGCGCTTTGCCAAAAATAAAGCTGCTGAAGTGGTCGCGAAAGTGCACCGCCCATTGCGGGTCCACATGCCAGGTGTCACCACAATCATGGTTGCCCGGGCACAGCAGGATGCGCCAGCCCTTTGCCACCATGGGGTCCAGCATGGCGCGGCTCTGCTGCATCTGCTGCAAGCTGCCCTGGTCGTTCAAATCGCCGGTGTGCAGGATGAGGTAGTCCGCCGGGTCGCCCAGGCTGGCGATATCGTCCAGCAGCAATTGCAGGCGCCAGGCATTGCTGTCGCGCCCCACATGGGTGTCGCTCAGGTGGATGATCTTCATGCCACCAGTTCCCGGCCGGTGCCCAGGCGCAGGGCCATGGCCACCAGGGCCTCGGCGCTGGCCGGTCGGGCGAAGGTGTAGCCCTGGCCGATGTCGCAGCCGCGCGCGCGCAGCCAGTCGGCGGTGGGCGTGTCTTCAATGCCCTCGGCCACCACACACAGCTGCAGGTTGTGGGCCAGGTCGATGGTGGAGGCCACGATGGCCTGGTCACCCGGGCTTTGCAGCAGCCGCCGCACAAAGGACTGGTCTATCTTGAGCTCGTCAATGGGCAGGTTTTTCATATAGGACAGGGAAGAATAGCCGGTGCCGAAGTCGTCG
>JAYVNF010000262.1:0-4800 GCA_043758575.1 Rhodoferax sp. | reverse complement strand
GGTGGGCAAACCATTTGCCGGTGCGGCCCATGCCGCACTGCACCTCGTCAATCATCAGCAGCCAGTCTTGCTCATCGCACAGGGCGCGCACATCGCGCAGGTAGTCCATGTGCATGGGGTTGACGCCGCCTTCGCCCTGGATGGCCTCAAAGAACACGGCCACCACATTCGGGTTGTTGGCGGTGGCCGCCTTCAACTCTTCAATGTTGTTGATGGCCACGCGGATAAAGCCCTCCACCAGCGGGCCAAATCCTGCCTGCACCTTGGGGTTGCCGGTGGCGCTCAGCGTGGCAATGGAGCGGCCATGGAAGGCCTTTTCATAGACCACGATCTCGGGGCGCTCAATACCCTTGTCGTGGCCGAACTTGCGTGCCAGCTTGAGTGCAGCTTCATTGGCCTCCAGCCCGGTGGAGCAGAAGAACACATTGGTCATGCCGGAGCGCTCTACCAGCATGGCGGCCAGCTCTTCCTGCAAGGGGATGTGGTAGTAGTTGGAGGTGTGTAGCAGTTTGGTGACCTGGTCCTGCAGGGCCGCTACCAACCGCGGATGGTTGTGGCCCACGGTGTTGACGGCAATGCCGCCCAGCGCGTCCAGGTACTGTCGTCCATTGGTGTCCCAGACGCGGCAGCCTTGGCCATGCGACAGGGCAATGGGAAGGCGGCCATAGGTGTTCATCACATGGGGTGAACTGGGCACAGAAGGGACAGATACGCTGGACATGCATGCACTCCGGGTAAGTAGAAAAAAAGATCGGCCCACCACAGGACTGCAGTTTGGGCCGTTGGAACCTGATTTTAGGCGTATCTTCAGGGGGCTTTCTTGGTGCGTTCTGGCACCGTGGGTGTGCCCTTTGTTTTGGTAGTGGCTGTCAAATTCAAGGCAGATGAAGGGGTAGAATTCTTGTGCGCTGCAGCACTTTTCTTCCGATCAGGGTTCAGCGCCTTTATGACCAATATGGATTCTTCCTCCGCCAAAAAACTCTACATCCTGGGTGTGACCAAGCAGGGTAAGTCCTTTCGCCCCAGCGATTGGGCGGAGCGCCTGGCCGGGGTGATGAGCCAATTTCGTCCCGGCGGTTCGCGCCCGGGCAGCCATATCGCGTATTCCCCCTGGTGTGTGCCTACCTCGATTGGCAACACCAAGTGCGTCATCGTGCACGCCGAGCTGCGTGAGCACAATGTGATGGCCTGGGACTTTTGCGTGAACTTCGCGCAGGACAACGACCTGCAGGTCAGCGACACCCTGCCCACCGCGCCGGAAAAATCGTAGTCTGACCAGATCAACTCACGCGCACGGTGCGGCGCCCACAAAAATGCAGCGCCCACAAAAAAGCCGTCCTAAGACGGCTTTTTAGCTTTGCTGACAGCGCACCCGTTACAAACGGCGGACCGGTGAGGGTCCGGGCGTGTGCCTAAGTGATTAGGCGGCGAGGGCCAAGGCTTTCACCTTGGTGGCCAGACGGCTCTTGTCGCGAGCAGCCTTGTTCTTGTGGAAGATGCCCTTGTCGGCCACGGTGTCAACCACGGCTTGCATCTTGGCAAACAGCTCAGCGGACTTTGTCTTGTCACCAGCCAGAACTGCTTTTTCCACATTCTTTACCGCGGTGCGGTACTTGGAACGCAAAGAGGTGTTCGCTGCGTTGATTTTGACGTCCTGACGGACGCGCTTACGGCCCGACGCCAGGCGCGGGTTCTTTTTCTTGGGTTTTCCAGATGCCATAGTATGTGTTCCTTGTGTCGTAGGATGTTGTCAGCAAAGCCTGCTATTGTAGCAGGCCGCGTCCCTCAACCCGGCTGCAGGCTCTGGGACACCTCTGCGGGACCAGGCTGGCGGCTACACTCGGGCCGGTGAGCCTTCTCAAATCCGCATCCACCGTCTCCCTCCTGACCCTGCTGTCGCGCATCACCGGTCTGGTGCGCGAACTGCTGGTGGCCTCCACCTTTGGCGCCAGCGCCATGACGGACGCCTTCAATGTGGCGTTTCGCATTCCCAATCTGTTCAGGCGCCTGTTTGCCGAGGGTGCCTTCAGCCAGGCCTTTGTGCCGGTGCTCGCGGCCAGCAAAGCCCAGCACGGTGACGCGGCCACACACCGCCTGATTGACCATGTGGCAACGCTTTTGAGCTGGGTGCTGCTGCTCACCTGCGTGCTGGGCGTGCTGGCCGCGCCGCTGCTGGTCTGGGTGATGGCCAGCGGCCTGAAGCAAAACCCGCAGGGCTATGACATTGCCGTGCTCATGACCCGCTTCATGTTTCCCTACATCGGTTTCATGTCCCTGGTGGCGCTGTCTTCGGGCGTGCTCAACACCTGGCGGCGCTTTGCGGTATCGGCGGCGACACCGGTGCTGCTGAACATCGCCATGATCAGCGCCGCCTGGCTGCTCGCGCCCTGGTTCAAGACCCAGGGCATAGAGCCGATTTACGCCATGGGCGTGGGCGTCATCGTGGGGGGCATGCTGCAACTGGCGGTGCAAATACCGGCCCTCAAAAGCCTGGGCCTGTTTCCGCACATTGCCCTGAACCGCGCTGGCATACGGACGGCCATTGCCGACCCCGGCACCCGGCGCATTGGCAAGCTGATGGTGCCGGCCCTGCTGGGGGTGAGCGTGGCGCAGATCTCGCTGCTCATCAACACGCAGATTGCCTCGCACCTGCCCACCGGCAGTGTCAGCTGGCTGACCTATGCCGACCGGCTGATGGAGTTTCCCACCGCCATGCTGGGCGTGGCCCTGGGCGTGGTGCTGATGCCGCAGCTGGCGGCCGCCCGGGCGGCGGGGGACGCCCAGCGCTACTCGGCCTTTCTGGACTGGGGCCTGCGCATCGTAGTGGTGCTGTCCGTACCCTCGGCCATTGGTCTGTTGTTGTATGCCAAGCCTATCGTGGCGGTGCTGTACCACAACGGTGCCTTCAGCGCGGCCGATGTGGAGCAGACCACGCTGGCCCTAATGGGCTACGCGGCTGGTCTGGTCGGGCTGGTGGCAATCAAGGTGCTGGCGCCGGGCTATTACGCCAACCAGGACATCAAGACGCCGGTGCGCATTGCGGTGCTGATTCTGGTGCTGACGCAGCTGATGAACCTGGTGCTGGTGCCCGTGTTCCAGGTGGCGGGCCTGTCGCTGTCCATCGGTCTGGCCGCCTTGCTGAATTCGGGCCTGCTGTTGACGGGGCTGATCCGGCGCGGTACCTTCAAGCCAGAGCCGGGCTGGGGGCGTTTTCTGTTGCAGGTGCTGGCCGGAAGTGCCCTGCTGGTGGTGTATTTGCTGTGGGCGGCGCAGTCTTCTGACTGGATTGCCCTGCAAAGCGAAAAATTCAAGCGCATGGCCCTGCTGGCGGCTACATTGGGTGGTGCGGCCGTGGTGTACCTGGGCGCGGTGTGGGCCGCAGGCCTGAACCCGCGGCAATTTTTGCGTCGATAGCTGCAATGCAAACGCGAGGGCAAGCATGGTTATGAACCTGTCATACGACGTGCCAACACCGCTGGATTACTTTGCCTCACTGGTGCAGAGCGATGGCAACTTCGCCCTGTTCGAGGCGGCCGTCAGCCTGGGCCAGGACGAGTACCCCGAGCTCGATGTGCAGGCTGTGCTGGCGGAGGTGGATGCCTTGCTGGAGCGCATACGCCGGCGCCTTGCCGCCGATGCCGGCCCCTTGCAAAGGCTGCGCCTGCTGAACCAGTTCTTTTTCAATGACCTGAAGTTTGGCGGCAACCTCAACAACTACTATGACCCGGACAACAGCTTCGTGCATGTGCTGCTGCGCACGCGCCGGGGCATTCCGATTTCCCTGGCACTGTTGTGGATGGAGTTGGCACAGGGGCTGGGCCTGGCGGTCAGCGGCATTGGTTTTCCGGGCCACTTCATGCTCAAGATCAACCTGCCCATGGGGCAGGCGGTGATTGATCCCCTGACCGGCCAATCGCTCAGCCGCGAGGAGCTGGCCGAGCGGCTGGAGCCCTACCGCAACCGCAGCAGCCTGATCGACGATATGGAGACGCCGCTGGGCCTGTACCTGCAGAGTGCGCCGCCGCGCGACATCATCGCGCGCATGCTGCGCAACCTGAAGGAAATCCACCGCACCCACGAAGACTGGCCGCGCATGCTGGCGGTGCAGGAGCGCCTGGTCGTGCTGCTGCCAGAATCCTGGGCCGAATACCGCGACCGCGGCCTGGCCCATGCCGAAATGGGCAACACCGAGCAGGCCCTGGCCGACCTGGAGTGCTATCTGGTGCACACCGAAGACCTGGTGGATGTGAATGCGATTGCCGACCGGGTGGACGAGCTGCGCCGCGAGGGCGACTAAGCCAGCACGCAGGTAACCCTGGCCCGTTATTTGCATCACGAGCTGTCACACCATTCGACGAGAATGCCGGCTGAAATCGTTGAACAGCAAGGGAGTGGCATATGGCCAGTTGGGACAGCAGGGAAATCGAAAATCTGGAAATGGCGATCGCCAAACACCGCCGGGACAATCCGCAAGAGGGTGAGTGCGACCTGCTCCTGGCCGCCGTGCAGCATGCCGCCGAGGCCGCACTGGACCTCGTATCCGTCCCCGAAGACGCGTTGAACCAGCAGCGCACCCAGCTCTGTGCACTATGCCGCGGCTTCACTCTCTATGACTGCGATGTGGCCAAGGGTTGGTCAAAGAACTGCACCTTTATTTTTGCCAACACCACTGAATTTGGCTCGCTGTAAGCCGCCTGGACTTTAGGGCAACGCTGAAGTAGCCCCTGTTTTTCAGTGCGCTGCTCTGACCCATTGCGCATGGTGATATTTCGGCGGAATCCGATACGTTTCGAATCCCAA
>JAYVNF010000261.1:0-37639 GCA_043758575.1 Rhodoferax sp. | reverse complement strand
GCCTGCTGGGCTTTCGCCCGCGCTGGACGCTGCAGCAGACCCTGCAGCGCAGCATGGCCTGGTACCGCGCACAGCACCTGGGTGAGAGCGCCCTGGCGCTGTGCCAATCCGATATAGAAGCTTACGAGGCACTCGCGTGAACAAAGAAGAGATACGCGCGGCCATTGCCGCACTGGTAGAGCAATATGCAGCCCTGTCCTTGGCGCCGCAACCCTTTTTGCCGGGCCTGAGCGCCGTGCCGCCTTCGGGCAAGCTGCTGGACGCGGCCGAGCTCAAGAACATGGTGGAGGCCAGCCTGGACGGCTGGCTCACCACCGGACGCTTCAACGCCGAATTCGAGAAAAAGCTGGCCGCCTTTATCGGTGTGAAGCACTTGATCACGGTGAACTCGGGCTCGTCTGCCAACCTGGTGGCCTTTAGCACGCTGACCTCGCCGGCCCTGGGCGCCCGCGCCATTCAAAAAGGCGACGAGGTGATCGGCGTGGCCGCCGGTTTCCCGACCACGGTGAATCCGATTCTGCAGTTCGGTGCGGTGCCGGTGTTTGTGGACGTGGACCCGCTCACCCACAACATCGACGCCAGCTTGATCGAGGCCGCCATAGGCCCCAAGACCAAAGCCATCATGCTGGCCCACAGCCTGGGCAACCCGTTCAACCTGGACGTGGTCACGGCTCTATGCAAGCAGCACGGCCTGTGGCTCATAGAGGACTGCTGCGACGCCCTGGGCAGCACCTACCGCGGGCAGATGGTGGGCACTTTTGGCGACATTGCCACCCTGAGTTTTTACCCGGCCCACCACATCACCATGGGCGAGGGCGGGGCGGTGTTCACAAACAACGACCAGCTCAAGACCATTGCCGAAAGCTTTCGCGACTGGGGCCGTGACTGCTACTGCCAACCTGGCAAGGACAACACCTGCGGCAAGCGCTTCTGCCAGAAGCTGGGCGATTTGCCCGCGGGCTACGACCACAAGTACACCTACAGCCACCTGGGCTACAACCTCAAGATCACCGACATGCAGGCGGCCTGTGGCGTAGCGCAGCTGGACAAGGCCGAGCAGTTCATCGCTGCACGCAAGGCCAACTTTGCGTTTCTCAAAGAGCGCCTGAAAGCCTGCGAAGAATTTCTGCACCTGCCCGTGGCCACCGAGCACTCGGACCCGTCCTGGTTTGGTTTTCCCATCACGCTCAAGGACAGTTGCCCGGCTTCCAGACTCGATTTGCTCACCTACTTAGACCAGAACAAGGTGGGAACTCGCCTGCTTTTCGCGGGAAACCTGACGCGCCAACCTTATATGGTTGGGGCTGCGTACCGGGTCAGTGGCGCACTGACCAACACCGACCGGGTCATGAACCACACCTTCTGGATTGGCGTGCAGCCGGCACTGACCCGGGAAATGCTGGAATTTGCGGCACGCAAGATCGAGTCCTATCTGGGCGTGAATTTTTAGTACAAGGCAGGAGTAAAAATAATGGGCCATATCAGTCAACGTGACCGCGACTTGTTCGAAAACTTTTTTGTCCTGGAGCTGGCCAACAACCACTGGGGCAAACTCGAGCGCGGCCTGAAGATCATCCGCGAGCACGCGGCCATAGTCCGCTACAACAATGTCAAGGCGGCCATCAAGCTGCAGTTCCGCGATGTGGATGAATTCATCCATCCCGAGTTCAAAGGCAGCTCGGAGCACCGCTACATCAAGAAGACCGAGGACACCAAGCTCAGCAAATCGGACTTCGCCCGCATGGTGGAAGAAATCCGCTCGCTCAGCTGCATCCCCATGGCCACGCCGTTTGACGAGGCCTCGGTGGACCTGTGCGTGGAGTTCGACATGCCCATCATCAAGATCGCCAGCTCCGACATGAACGACTGGGTCCTGATCGAGAAAATCGCCTCCACCCGCCGGCCTACGATTGTCTCCACCGGCGGCGCCTCGGAAAAAGACCTGGACGACCTGGTCAGCTTCTACGAGAAGCGCGACATCCCGCTGGCCATCAACCACTGCGTCTCGCTTTACCCCTCGGAAGACGGCGAGCTTGAGCTCGACCAGATCGACTACCTGACGGCCCGCTACCCCAACCACGTGGTGGGCCTGTCCACCCATGAGTACCACGACTGGCAGTCCTCCATGCTGATCTCCTACGGCAAGGGCGCGCGCAGCTGGGAGCGCCATGTGGACATTGACTACGAGGGCGTGGCCGTGTCCTCGTACTGCTCGCTGCCGCACCAGTGCGATACCTGGTTCAAGGCCTTCCGCAAGGCCGCGGAAATGTGCGGTGGGCGCAGCCGCTCCAAGCGCATCATTTCCAAGAAAGAGGTGCAGTACCTGGACGCGCTGGTGCGCGGCGCCTACGCCAAGCGCGACATAGCACCCGGCTATGTGTTCACCAAAGACAGCTTCGAGCGCGATTTCTATTTGGCCATTCCCTTGCGCAAAGGCCAGCTGTCCTGCCGTGAAATCATGAGCGGCGAGCGCCTGACCAGCGAGATCAAGGCCGACGGCCCGCTGACCATCGACCACGTGGGCGGCCCTTACAGCCAGAACGCCGGACTGAAAGAATTCATCCTCAACCGTGGGCTGTAAATGAAGCGCGCGACCGACTTTATTGCCGACTGGCTGGTGCGCCAGGGGCTGGAGCAGGTGTTCACCGTGACCGGTGGCGGCTCCATGTTTTTGAACCAGTCTCTGGGGGGCCACCCAGGCCTGCGCTGCACCTTTATGCACCACGAGCAGGCCTGTGCCATGGCGGCCGAGGGCTATGCGCGCATCAGTGGCAAGCCGGCCGTGGTGATGCTTACCACCGGCCCTGGCGCGGTGAACGCCCTGAACGGCGTGTTCGGGGCCTACACCGACTCGATTCCCATGCTGGTGATTTCGGGCCAGGTCAAACGCGAAACCTGCTTGTCCTTCCAGGACCTGCCAGCGCTGCGCCAGCTCGGGGATCAGGAGGGGCCCACCATTGCCATGGCCCGGTCGGTCTGTAAAAGCGCGGTGCTGATCCGCCAGGCCTCCGACCTGGTAGAGGCCCTGCCGGCCGCGCTGGCGCTGGCGATGTCGGGGCGGCCCGGGCCGGTCTGGCTGGATATTCCACTGGACGTGCAGTCCGCCACCGAGGCACTGGAGATCCCCGACCTGCAGAGTGGCCTGGGAAGCAACCTGGCACCAGGCCTCCAGCACAGCCCGGACGAGGCGTGTCCTGCCTCCGCCGCTTTGGTGGCCAGCTGCGAGCGCATCATCGAACAACTGAAACGCGCGCACCGCCCGCTGATTCTGGGCGGCACCGGGGTGCGCCTGGCCGGTGCGCTGCCGGCCCTGATGCAGCAGGTCGAGGCCCTGGGCATTCCCCTGGCGACGGCCTGGACGCATGACCTGATTGCCTCGGACCATCCGCTGTTTGCCGGGCGCCCCGGCACCATAGGTACGCGCCCCGGAAATTTTTGTCTGCAAAACGCGGACTTCGTTTTGGTCATAGGCTCGCGCCTGAACATCCGCCAGACCAGCTACAACTGGGACTCCTTCGCCAAAAACGCCTGGGTGGCGCATGTCGATGTGGACGTCGCCGAACTCAGCAAGCCCGGCGTCAAGGCCGACCTCAGCGTGGCTGCCGATGCGCTGCAGTTCTTGCAGACCCTGGCCGCCTGCCTGCAGGCCCACGCTCTGCAGGCACACGCCCTGCCGGACTACAGCCCCTGGGCCCAGTGGTGCCGCGACATCGGTGTGCAGTACGACGTGCGCCGTGAGCACCAGCAAGCGGCAGAGGGTCCGCTGAACCCCTATGGGGTGGTGGACCGCATTTTTCGCAGCCTGCGCGCGGACGACGTGGTGGCCTGCGGCAACGCCTCGGCCTGCATACTGCCGTTCCAGATCGGCCATTTGCAAGCTGGTCAGCGCCTGTTCAGCAACTCCGGTTCCGCCTCCATGGGCTATGACCTGCCGGCGGCGCTGGGCGCCTCGTTTGCCTCACCCGATGGGCAGAACCGGCGCGTGATTTGTTTTGCCGGCGACGGCAGCCTGCAGATGAATGTGCAGGAATTGCAGACCCTCAAAACCACGCAGCGCAATCTCATCATCGTGGTGCTCAACAACGGCGGCTATTTGTCGATCTGGCAGACCCATGAAAACTTCTTTGGCAAGGTGATTGGTGCCACACCGGCCTCGGGCGTGGAGTTTCCGGACTACACCGCTGTGGGTGCGGCCTACGGTTTGCGCACCGCCCGTATCAGCAACGTGGCCGATCTGGCGCGCCTGGACCAGCTCATGGCCGAGGACGGCCCCTTGCTGATCGACGTGGTGGTGGACCCGCGCCAGGAGTTTGCGCCGCGCACCAAGTCGCGCGTGGGCGAGGACGGCAAATTCATCACCCCCGAGCTGGACGATATGCATCCCTTTTTAAAGCCCGGCGAAGTGCAGGCCGTGGCCGCCTCGGCCGCGCGCATCCGGGCCCAGGAACGCCATGCCACAGCCTGAACCACAGAGCGATCTGCAGCGCATCCAGAGCCTGGGCGAGCGCCATGCCGCGCTGCCCACGCGCCGCCTGGAGGTGGCGCGCGAGGTGTGGATTTTTGGCGCCGGCCAGTTTGGCCGCGATGTCTGTGCGATTCTGCAGGGCCAGGGTTTTGGCGTGCGCGGCTTTGTCGAGACCCGCCCCACGGCCGCCCAGGCGATGGGCCTGCCGGTGCGCGACTGGCAGCAGTGGGCCCAAGTGCCCCATGCGGCACAGAGCGCGCAGCTGGTGCTGGGCATCTTCAACCGCGGCATGCCCTTTGATGTGCTGCACGACCTGGCCCGTTCTGCGGGCGCCCGCGACATCTTCATGCCCTGGGACATCTACAGCCAGTTCCAGGCCCAGCTGGGCTGGCGCTACTGGCTCAGCGATGCGCAGACCCTGCTGGAGCAGCTGCCCGCCCTGGAGCGCACGTTTGCGAGCCTGGCCGACGCCAGCAGCCAACGCTGCCTGGCCGACATCTGCGAGTTCCGCCTGGGCCTGAAGCTGGACTACGCCGGCTTTCGCCACAGCGACAACCAGTACTTCAACGCCCTGACCCTGCCCCCCCTGGCCGGGCGCAGCCTGCGCTATGTGGACGGTGGTGCCTACAACGGCGACACCTATGCCGAGCTGTGCGGCCTGACCGAGGTGCAGAGCGCCTACCTGTTCGAGCCAGATGCCGACAACTACCAGGCCCTGCTGCGCCAGGTGCAGGGCCGCGACGCGCAAGCCAGCGCTGGGCACAAGGGCCGGGCGCTGTGCCTGCCCTTGGCCTTGTCGGATGGCTACCAGATGCTGTCCTTTTCCGCTGGAGCCGGCGAGGGTGCGGCCATTTCTGAGAGCGGCAGCCAGCACATTGCCGCAGCGGCGCTGGACGACATGCTGTGTGGCGAAAGCGTGGACTTCATCAAGCTCGATGTAGAGGGCGCCGAAGTGCAGGCGCTGCGGGGTGCGCGCCAGCTGATCCAACGCTCGCACCCGGTGCTGGCGATTTCCCTCTACCACCGCCCGCAGGACATCTGGGCCCTGCCCGAGCTGCTGGCCTCGCTGTGCGAGGGCTATGCGCTGTTCATTCGCCAGCACTACGGCAACAGTTTTGATTCGGTGCTGTACGCCGTGCCCAACTAAGCACCCCCATTTCATTCCACCCCACACCAGAGCAGGAAGCCACCATGACCCAGACCGCGTTGCGCCAGGCCCCCGGCCCGCAAGAAAAGCAGACCATTCGCGATGCCTATGGTGTCATCCGCAGCTTTGGTGCCTGGCGCTCCGAAAAATCACCGGACGTTCCGCATGACCGGGTCCTGCCCTTTGCCACCTACAGCCCCTGGTTGAATGACGCCGGATTTATGCGTGTGCACCAGGCGATGCGCGAACACACCCTGGTCGACCTGTACCGCTGCTACGAACTCTGGACATTGGCCTGGCAAATGGCCGCAGTGGACGGAGCTTTTCTGGAAGTGGGCGTGTGGCGCGGTGGCACCGGCGCGCTCTTGGCCGCGGCGGCGGCCCAGGTGCCGGGCAAGGCGGTTTTTCTGGCGGATACCTTCACCGGTGTGGTCAAGGCCGGCGCCCAGGACACCGCCTATGTGGGCGGTGAGCACGCCGACACCTCGGTGGACATCGTGCGGGGGCTGCTGCAGGGCATGGACCTGCACAACGCCAGCTTGCTGCAAGGCATATTTCCGGACGACACGGCCGACCAGATCGAAGGGCCGATAGCCTTGTTGCACTGCGATGTGGATGTCTACTCCTCGGCCCACGATGTGGTGCAGTGGACGCTGCCGCGCCTAAGCCCGGGCGGGGCGATTGTGTTTGATGACTATGGCTTCCTGGGTTGTGAGGGCGTGACGCGTTACGTCAACGAGTTGCGCAGCGACCGCTCCCTGGTCTTTCTGCACAACCTGAATGGCCATGCTATTTTCATCAAGAAGTGATGCCACCCCGACAGCCCTACTTCCTGCACCTCCTTCCTATCCAATGCCATGACCGCCACCCCACCCTCATGTGAGCGCCACTGTCCGGTTTGCGCGCAGCACAGCGTGCAGCGCCTGTTTGACAACCAGATGGCGGCGGTAGGCGGCTTGGACATGAGCTACGTGATCGGCAGTTGCACGCATTGCGGCTTCCACTTTGCGCACCAACTGCCGGTCGCTGAGCAATATGGCCGCTACTACCAGTCGCTCTCCAAGTACGACGTGCCGGCCACCACCTCGGTGCTGGACCAGACCCGCATTGACGCGACGGTGCAGTTCTGCCAGCGCCACATTGCCAAAGATGCGGTGATTGCCGACCTCGGCTGTGGCGATGGCGCCTTGCTGGGCGGCTTCAAGGCCGCCGGCTGGCAGCAACTGCAGGGGTTGGATCTGGCACCGCTGTCGGCCCAGTGCGCGCTGGAGCGCTATGGCGTGGACGGGATACACCAGGCCAGCATGGCCGAGGCCGATCGCGTGCTGGACCTTTCCCGCGTCGATCTGGTGTGCAGCATGGCGGTGCTGGAGCACCTTCCGAATCTGCGCAGCGACCTGAGCGCCCTGCTGCACAAGCTGCGCCCAGGCTGCAAGGTGCTGGTGGAAGTGCCGGCCGTTGAGTGCTTCACGGCGCAGGGCAATGAGCCGCATGGCGAGTTGTCGCTGGAGCACATTCAGTTTTTTTCGCGCCGGTCGCTGTGCAACCTGTTTGCCTCGCTGGGTGCTCGTACGCTGGCGGTGGAAACGCTGGCCCTGCCCATGGTGGGGTCGGGCAGCCTGCTGGGGCTTTTTGAGTGGCCGGGCACGGCGGCGCAAGGCGACAGTGCAAGTGCAAGTGCAAGTGTGGCCAGCGCGCAGCCGCCAGCGCCGCTGCAGCCGGAATCCGGCGAAGCCTTTGCCCGCTATTTGCAGCAGTCCAACGCGCAGTGGGCGCTGGCGCTGGCCAAAGTCCCGACCGGCCCGCTGATCGTCTACGGTGCCGGTTCGCACACTGCACGCCTGCTGCCGGCGCTGGAGCGCATGACCGGCAGTGAGGTGCACACGGTGGTAGACAGCAACCCCAATTTGCTGGGCAAGTCCATGGGGCGCTGGACCATCCAGTCGCCCGCTTGCATAGACCAGAGCCCTGGCGTCCCGGTGCTGGTGTCCTCGTTTCGCTCGCAGGGGGCCATCGCCCAGGTCCTGCGTGCGCGCGTGCCCAACCCGCTGGTGCTGCTGTACTGAGGCCGCTGGTCAGCCCCGTATGCGCCACACAGATGCCATTCTCCTGACCGGGGGCACCGGGTTTTTCGGCCGCGCCCTGCTGCGCCACCTGCTGCAGCTTGCCAGCGACGGCGAGCCGGTGGCACAGCTGACCGTGCTCACACGATCGGTGGACGCCTTTGCGCAGGCCTACCCGGAGTTCCAGGGTCTGGCCTGGCTGCACTGGCATCAGGGCGATGTCTGCGATGCCGCCACGCTGCCGCACGGCCAACGCTTCAGCTACATCCTGCATGCCGCCACCGACTCTACGCGTGGCCCGGCGCTCACGCCCCTGCAGCGTTTCGACCAAATCGTGCAGGGCACGCGCAACCTGCTGCAGCTGGCGCAAGCCTGCGGCGCCCGGCGTTTTTTGCACACCAGTTCCGGTGCCGTCTATGGCCCGCAACCGCCAGAGCTGGAGCAGATCCCGGAAGAACGCCTGTCCCTGCCCGATCCGCTGAACCCGGCCAACGCCTATGGCCTGGCCAAGCGCACCGCCGAGCATCTGTGCGCGCTCTACGGGGCGGTTGACGGGGCGACCGAGGGGCTGGAGGTGGTGAATGCACGCTGCTTCGCCTTTGTCGGCCAGGACTTGCCGCTGGATGTGCACTTTGCCATCGGCAACTTTGTGCGCGATGCCTTGTATGCAGAGGCCATCACGGTGCAGGGCGACGGCCTGCCGCTGCGCTCCTATATGGACCAGCGCGATCTGGCGCATTGGCTGCTGCAACTGCTGTACCGCGGCCGCTCCGGCCAGGCCTATAACGTGGGCTCCGACCGTGCCATCAGCATGGCCGCACTGGCGCATCTGGTGCGCGACCTGCTGGCCCCGGCCAAGCCAGTACATATACGCGGGCGGGGCGCACCAGCGGGCGTCTCAGCGGGTGCACGCAACCGCTACATCCCCAGCATCGCCAAGGCACGCCATGAGTTGGGCCTTGGTTTGACAGTGCCGCTGGAGCGCGCGATCCAGGACATGGCCGCAGCTCAGCGCCACGCGGCCACAGCGCGGCCATGATCACCACCGTCATCTTCGATCTGGATGGCACGCTGATTGACAGCGAGCGCAGCATTTTGGCGGCCTATGGCGCCGCGCTGGCGCAGCACGGCTGCACGCCCAACGTGCCGCTGACGCGCGACCTGATTGGCCCGCCGCTGGAGGCCACCATGGGCTTGTTGACCGGCGGCGTGGACGCTCTTACCCGGGCGGCGCTGGTGCAGTCGTTCAAGCAGCACTATGACCTGGAGGGCTACCGGCAGACCCGGGTCTTCGACGGTATCGCAGCGCTCTTGGCCGACCTGCGGGCGCAGCAGCTGCGCCTCTATATTGCTACCAACAAGCGCATTGCTCCCACGCGCAGCATCGTGGCGCATCTGGGTTGGACGCCCCTGTTCCAGGGCCTGTACGCGCTGGATGCGCTGCAGCCGCGCGCACGGGACAAGGGTGAACTGCTGGTGCGCCTGCTGCAGCTGGAGGGCATTGCGGCTGCAGCGGCTATCTACATCGGTGACCGCGATGAAGACGCCGTGGCCGCCGCTGCCGCCGGGCTGCGCTTTGCGTTGGCGCCCTGGGGTTTTGGCAGCGCCAGCTGCGCCGACGCAGGTCCCCAGATAGCGCAGCTGGCGCAGCAACTGTGCTATCTGGCGCAAGCCGCCTGAGCGGCCCTTTTTAACCCAGACGCTGGCTCATTTCAATCAGGTCGTGCAGCTCGGCCCGGAAGCTGTTGCGTGAGCTCGTAACTGTCTCCAGAATGCTGCGCGGCAGCTTGGTGAAGCTGCCATCGGCTTGTATCACAAGAACCTCACAGCCGCACAGCAGGGCCTCGGCCCCAATGGCGGTGAAGTTGTCATACAGGTAAAAGGTCTTCACCTGCTGCAGCAGTTTGGCAACTTCGCGGCGCGAGCTGGGAAAGGCGCGCGTGATGTAAATGCATTCTTCCGGGTGCAGCTTGAGGTCCTGGCCCTTGCCGACATACACGGCCAGCTTGGTCTTGGGCTCTGGCGCGGGGCAGAAGAAGGGCTCTATGGTGGGCACGTTGAGCACGTGTCCGTCGGCGTGCTCGGCCAGCAGCTCGTTGTAGGCCACCTTCAGTTCATGGGGCGCATAGTCCTTGCTGCCGCCCAGTTTGCCCGGCACGTTCAGGATGTAGCGCACCACCCGCCTGGCCTGCAGCGGGTTGCCAAATACCACCTCGGGGTAGATGACGATGTCGTCAGCAAACTGGTCGGGCGCATAGCCGTGGATGGCGGCAATGACGATGGCGTCGAAGCCGGCCAGCAGCAGCCACTTCTGCAGGTCATATAGGACCCGGATGCCAGCGCTGTTGTGGCGGTAAAACGGCGCGTAGATGACATAGCGGCGTGCTGTGGTGTGGGCCGGCAGGCGGATGTAATCCAGATTGGCACTCTGGCTGCTGGGGACTTCGGGCCAGACGGGGGCGGCAGGCCAGGCCAGTTCCTCTTCGGAATAGATGCTGGCGGGCTCTACCGGTTCGGGATTGAGCCTGCGTTCCAGCTGGGCCACGCATTCGGCGGCGATCGCGTCGGCAGTGGCCGCAGAGAGGCCAAACTGCTGGCCAGCCTCGAGTGCCGAGACGGCGGTTTCCAGTGCACCGGTCTGGATCAGCGTGTCGATATAGCCAACCCAGTGCAGCTCGTGCTGCGGTGCTTTTTCTATGGCCAGCTCAAAGCGCGGCAGGGCGGCGACTGCGCCCAGCAGGCGCACCTCCAGCAGGCCCAGGCGGTAGCTGACGGCGGCATGGTCGGGCTGCAGCTTGAGCACTTCGCGGTACAGGCAGGCGGCAGCCTCGGCGTCACCGTTGTTTTCGTTGTCCTCGGCCAGTGCGCTAAGGGCGCTGGCCAGGTCAGGCATGGCAGGCGCCGGGGCAGGCGCTGGCGTAGCAGTCGCGCCCGCTGAAGTCAACGGTGTGGCATTGGAAACGGCAGGTGTTGCACACCACAGCGACCAGGCCTGGCGCAGCGCCTCCTCGAACGCTTCGCCAAAGGCCGCGTGCTGCTGCAGCGGAGAGGCCAGAAAGCGCGCACGCAGGCCGCCGCGAACGTCGGCCAGGGCCGCCAGGTCATTGCCCCAGCGGGCAGCACAGGCCACAAAGTCTTCGATGCTGTGGCTGATGAAACCATCCAGCCCCAGGTGGTGCATCAGCGTGGCGCTGAAGCGGCTGGCCGGCGTCACACCGGCCAGGCACAGGGTGGGCACGCCCATCCAGGCCGCATGGGCGGTGGTGGCGCCGCCACCATGGGGGTAGCTGTCCAGGCACACATCCACTGCATGGTGCAGTTGCAAATAGTCGGCAGTGGCCAGCCGGGGCTGATAATCCAGCCGGCTGGACTCTATGCCGTGCTCGGCAAACAGCGTTGTGAGGTGGGCGCGGCTGCTCTCTTCGATACCGGCCAGCAGCAGGCGTGACTGCGGCACGGCCTGCAGCGCCAGGGACCACAGCGCCACCACTGCGTCATTGATTTTGTTGATGCGGTTGAAGCTGCCAAAGGTGAACTGGCCCCTGCCCAGGGCTGGTAGGGGGTTCACTGCTGGCGCCAGCGCATCGCCCTGGAACACCATGGCCTGGGGCACATACAGCGGCTTTTCGGTGAACTGCCAATCCAGTTCGCCGGGTGGGATCCAGAAGGGGTCGCACAGGTAGTAGTCCATGGCCCGCAGGCCGCTGCTGCCCAGGTGGCCGAGCCAGCTGATTTGCTGCGGCGCCGGTTTGCGCGCAAAGGTCAACAAGCGGTTGCGTGCGGTATGGCCACACAGGTCGACCAACACGTCGATGCCATCGCCGCGTATGCGTGCGGCCAGCGCCTCATCATCCAGACCGCTGACATCTGTCCAATGGCTGAAGTGCGGACGCATGCGGGCCGTCACAGCGTCTTGAACGTGGCCATTAGAATAGGCGTGGAGCGCCAGGCCCGGGCGCTGTGCCAGGGCCGCCAGTGCTGGTTCCACAAAGCCATTGAGGGCGTGGTGGCAAAAGTCGCCCGAGACAAAACCGATCTGCAGCACGCGCGCCGGGTCTCGCCCATTGGCGTGGGCCAGCCACTGCGCTTGCAGGGGTGTTTCAAATAGTTCGCCAAAGCCCCGGTGCTCTTCAAACAGGTGCTGCGGATCGACCAGCACATCGTGGTTCATCAGGTACAGCACATTGCTATGGGCCACGGCGCGGCGCGGCTCATGGGCCATGTCGGCACGGTAGTAGCAGGCTTGGGCCTGCGAGAGCTGGTTCTGGGCCTCCAGCGCATTGCCGAGCTCAATCAGCGCGGCGGCATCGCTGGCGTCCTGCTGCACGGCCTGGCGACTCAGCGCCTCGGCGCCCGCGTAGTCGCCCTGCAGGCGCAACACGGTGGCCAGGTTGACCCGGGCCTTGTTGTAGTCGGGCAGCAGCTCCAGCGCCTGGCGCAGTGCCTGTTCGGCGTCGGCCAGGCGCTCCTGAGTCATGCACTGCACGCCCTGATTGTTGAGTGCGCCGGCTTGTTCCTCGGCATGGTCATCAGAGCGTTGGCTGGCACCAGGGGCTGGGCTGGCGTCGCCTGCGGCGTCGCTGTTGCGGTCTAGACCCAAGGTGTCTGCCGGCAGGTCCTGGCACCAGCGCCGCCACATGCTGCGCAAGAGGCCGCTGAAAGCGTCAGCAAACTGCGCGGTCTGGCCCATGGTCGAAGCCTGGAAGCGCGCGCGCAGGTCCGAGCGCAGGGCAGCCAGGGTCGGGATGTTCTGGGCCCAGTGCACACCCTTGGCAACAAAATCGTCAATGCTGTCGGCGACAAAATCGTCCAGGCCCAGGCCGTGCATTTCGCTGGGGCCAAAGCGGCTGGCCGGGCTGTCACCGGCCAGGCACAGGGTGGGCACGCCCATCCAGGCGGCATTGGCATTGGTGGCGCCGCCGCCATAGGGAAAGGTGTCCAGGCAAAAGTCCACCTGGTGGTGCAGCGCCAGGTAGTCCTTGATGTTGGAGCGGGCGAAGAAGGTCAGGCGAGCGATGTCCACACCGTTTTCCATGAAGCGGCGGTACAGATCTTCCTGGCGCTCCGGGGCAATGCCGCCGAGCACCATGCGCGCATTGGGCACGGCTTGCAGCAGCATGGACCACAGGGCAATCACCGAGGGGTTGAGCTTGTTGGGCCGGTTGAAGCTGCCAAAGGTGATGTAGCCGTTGTGCAAGGCCGGCAGGGCGTTCACTTCGGCCGCATGCGGGCTAGCCTCGAACACCACGGCGCCGGGCAGGTAGGCCATTTTTTCGGTGAATTGCCAGTTCAGCTGGCCCGGCGGCACCCAGAAGCGGTCGCAGACAAAGTAGTCCATGGCCTGCAGGCCGGTCGTGCCCAGATAGCCCAGGTAGCTGGCCTGTACCGGTGCTGGTTTGCGTGCAAAGGTCAGCATGCGGTTGTGTGCGGTGTGGCCCGAGAGGTCGATCAGGATGTCGATCTGGTCGGCGCGGATCTTGGCGGCCAGGGCCTCTTCGGAGAGGTCCACCACCTTGTTCCAGGCATGGAAGTAGCCGCGCATGCGCAGCGTGGCCGCGTCCTCGTAGATATGGCTGTAGTAGGCGTGCAGTTGCAGGTCGGGCTTGTTGGCCAGGCCCTTGAAGATGGGTTCCAGGAAGTTGGCCAGTGCGTGGTCATACAGGTCGCCGGACACAAAGCCGATCTGCAGACAGCGCTCCGGGTTCTTGTCATTGCGGTGCGGTGTGCGCGCTGCTTGCAACGCGGGCTCAAACAGCTGGCCAAACAGCAGGTGCTCGGCATGCAGCTCTCCAGGCGGGGTTTGCACATCCAGGCTGAGGGAGAACAGCAGGTTGCTGCGCGCGGCGGCCCAGTCGGCCTTGAGCGACAGGGCCTTGCGGTAGGCTTCCTTGGCCTCGCTGCCATAGCCTTGGTCTTTCAGGCAGATCGCCAGGTTGTTGTAGGCCTCGGCCCAGTCCGGCTTTTGCGCCAGGGCTGCGCGGTAATGGGTTTCGGCCTCGGCAAATTTGCCCTGTGCATGCAGGGCGTTGCCCAGGTTGTTCTGCGCAATCACCATGTCGGGCTTGAGCGCCAGGGCCTGGCGGCAGTACATCTCGGCCTGGGGGAACAGGCCCATGAGCTTGAAGATGTTGGAGAGGTTGTTGTAGGCCGTGGGGTTGTTGGGCTGCAGGCTGAGTGCCTGCAGGTAGCTGCGTACTGCCTCGTCAAACAGGCCTTGCTGTTGCAGCTCGGCGGCCAGGTTGAAGTGGGCCTCGTAGTCATCCGGGCGCATGCCCACGGTGTGCTTTTGCACCTCCAGCGCTTCGCTGATGCGCCCGAGTTGGCGCAGGGCCGCACCCAGGTATTTCCAGCCAGCACCGTGTTCCGGAAAGTCCCGCGTGAGCTGGCGCGCCAATGCTTCCACTTGCGCGTACTCCTGGCGGGCGTAGAGGTTGAGCAGGTCTTCTTGCACGGCGTCCGAAGGTTCCGTGGCCGTGGTGGTTGCCGCTGCGGGAGAATCGGTCAGGGCGGCCACGGCGCTGGCCTCGACCTGAAACGACGCGGGCGCCAGGCCCTGGCACCAGCGCTGCCACATGCTGCGCAGCATGGCTTCGAAATGGTTGGCAAAGGCCAGGGTCTGGCCCAGTGCGGACTGGCTGAAGCGTGCGCGCAAGTCCGCACGCAGGACCGCCAGCTCAGCCGTGTGCGTGGCCCAGTACAGGCCCTTGGCGACAAAGTCTTCAATCGTGTCGGCGACAAAATCGTCCAGGCCCAGATGGTGCATCTCGGCCGCACCCAGGCGGCTGGCGGGCAGCTCGCCAGCCAGGGTCAGGGTGGGCACGCCCATCCAGGCCGCATGGGCGCTGGTGGCGCCGCCGCAAAAGGGAAAGGTGTCCAGGCAAAAGTCCACCTGGTGGTGCAGCGCCAGGTACTCGGTCTGGATGGAGCGGCCGAAAAACGCCAGCCGCTCGGGTGCCACGCCTTGCTCCTGGAAGCGCTGCTGCAGACCCGGGCGCTGGGCCTCGGGAATGCCACCGAGCTTGAGCTCGGCGTCGGGCAGGCGGTTCAGTAACAGCGACCATAGCGCAATCACCGCGTCGTTGAGCTTGTTGTGGCGGTTGAAGCTGCCAAAGGTGATGTGGCCCTTGCTGAGTGCGGGCAGTGCGTTGACAGCCGGGGCGTTGGCATTGGGCTCGAACACCACGGCGCTGGGCAGGTAGGCCATTTTTTCCATGAACTGCCAGTCGAGCTGGCCCGGTGGTATCCAGTAAGGGTCGCTGACGTAGTAGTCCATGGCCTGCAGGCCGGAGGTGCCCAGGTAGCCCAGCCAGCTGATCTGGATCGGTGCTGGCTTGCGGGCGAAGGTGAGCAGGCGGTTGAGCACGGTGTGGCCGTTGACGTCCACCAGAATGTCGATGGCATCGCTGCGAATCTGCTGCGCCAGCGCCTCGTCGCTCAGGGCGGCGACGTCATGCCAGTGCGTGAAGTAGCCGCGCATGCGGCTGGTCACACTGTCTTCCTTGGCGTGGGTGAAGTAGAGGTGCACCTCCAGCCCTGGCTTGCGGTTGAGCAGGCGAAACAGCGGCTCCAGGTAGTTGGCCAGCGCATGGTCATAGACATCGCTGCTGACAAAGCCGACCCGGATCTGGCGCTCGGCCTGTTGGCTATTGGGGTGGGTCTGCCAGTGGCTGCGCAGGGCGGTCTCGAACTGCTGGCCGAACTGGCGGTGTGCCTGCAGGTTGTCGCTGGCCGTGGTGTGCACATCGTGGCTCATCAGGTGCAGCATGTCGCTGAACATCTGGGTATTGCCAGGCTCCAGGGCGAGTGCGGCACGGTAGCTGGCGATGGCCTCGGGAATGCGGTTCTGCAACTCCAGCAGGTTGCCCAGGTTGAAATGGGCGCTGGCGTAGGCCGGGTCGCTCTCCAGTGCGCTGCGGCAATGCAGCTCCGCGTCGTGCCACTGGTTTTGTACGCGCAAGGCCCGGCTGAGGTTGAAATGCGCCTTGGCATAGCCCGGCGCAATCTCCAGGGCTTGCCTGAAACAGGCCTCGGCCTGGCTGATTTGCTCCAGGCCCAGGTAGGCTGCACCCAGGTTGTTATGGGTCGAAGCATCATCGGGCAGCAGGGGAACAGCCTGCAGACTGGCCTCCACCGACTCAGCAAAGTGCTGCTGCTGCAGCAGGGTCACGCCCAGCACCTTCCAGGCAAAACCATGCTCGGGGAAACGCTCGGTGAGCGACCTTGCCAGCGCCTCTGCTGCAGTGCTTGGGCCTTCTTTGAAAAGAAGCGCCAGCCGGTCCAGCTCCTGGGCTCGCGGTTGGGGCCGTCTTGCGCTGCTGCGTTGGGTGCTTGGCATGGGGGATTATTGCTGCTACTTCAGCAGCTGCAACACCATCTGGGGCGAAGAGTTGGCCTGCGCCACCATGGCCGTGCCAGCTTGTTGCAGCACCTGGGCGCGCGACAGGTTGGCGGTTTCAGCGGCGTAGTCGGCATCCATGATGCGTCCACGCGCGGCGGCCGAATTTTCCGCACCCACGCGCAGATTGGTGATCACGGTGTCAAAGCGGTTCTGCGTGGCGCCCCAGGTGGCACGGGCCGAGGTGACGGTGTTGATGTCCGCATCCAACAGCGAAATTTGCGCAAAGGCGGTGCTG
The DNA here is from genome assembly GCA_043758575.1 of Rhodoferax sp. Classification (GTDB taxonomy): domain Bacteria; phylum Pseudomonadota; class Gammaproteobacteria; order Burkholderiales; family Burkholderiaceae_C; genus Allorhodoferax. The sequence continues at coordinate 21,331 of JAYVNF010000261.1, read as the reverse complement.
TTGGCCGTGCCCAGGGAGGTGGCGGTGCCGGAGAAGCTGGAGCCGGTGACGGTCAGCGTGTCGTTCTGGCTCACGGCATTGGCGCCGATCTGGAAGCTATAGGTTGAGCCGGTGGTGCCGATAACAGTAGTGCCGTTGAAGGTGGTGGAGCTGGCCACGCGGGCGTTTTCTGCGGCCAGGAGCTTGTACTCGTTGTCCAGGGACTGGATGTCGGAGGAATTGTTGGAGCCGTTGGCGGCCTGCACCGCGAGTTCGCGCATGCGCTGCAGGTTGTTGGAGATGGCCCCCAGTGCGCCTTCAGCGGTCTGCGCCAGGGAAATGCCGTCGTTGGCATTGCGGATGGCCACGTTCATGCCGCGCGTTTGGGTGTCCATGCGCTCGGCAATGGCCAGGCCAGCGGCATCGTCCTTGGCACTGTTGACGCGCAGGCCCGAAGAGAGCCGGGCCATGGACACGGAGAGGGAATTGGCACTGTTGGCCAGGGAACGCTGGGCGTTCAGGGAATTGATATTGGTGTTGATGGTAGCCATCGAAAACTCCTTAAAAACTGCGAAGTCCGGAGCAAACGCAGATCTGAGTCAGCTCCCCGTGGGTCTTGGTAACAAGGTGAATGAATTCTGATCAGAGGCGGCCGGGATGTAAGGCCGATAAAACGGACAAAAGCCGCCTTCTTCTGGCCTTTGGATTGCACCGGTCCCGGCTTTTATGCAAATAAAACTAAAGTTCTGCCGGGATTGCTCCGAAAACAAAGCTAACGGGTCAGATTGAATGGCTCGTCGTCCGGTAGGTGCCTCACGGTGCTCCGGTCAAAACGCCAACCTCCGGGTTGGAATTGCGATTGGCAGCATTGCCGGATTTTTTAATCTTTGAAGGAGCCTCACATGTCGGGTATCAACACAAACATCAACTCGCTGACCGCTCAGCGCAACCTGTCCATGACAGCCAATTCGCTGTCGACCTCGATGGCGCGTCTGTCGTCTGGTCTTCGCGTTAACAGCGCCAAGGACGACGCTGCCGGCCTGGCCATTGCCGAGCGCATGGACTCCCAGACCCGCGGCATGAACGTTGCCATCCGCAACGCCAACGACGCGATCTCTCTGGCGCAAACCGCTGAAGGCGCACTGGGCGCCATCTCCAACAACCTGCAGCGCATGCGTGAACTCGCTGTGCAGGCCTCCAACGGCACCAACACCTCGGCTGACGTTGCTTCCCTGGACAACGAGTACAAGCTGCTGGCCTCTGAAAATGCGCGTGTGGCCTCTGCTACCTCGTTCAACAGCCAGTCCGTGATTGGCACTGCCAACACCACCTTCACCTTTCAGGTGGGTGCCAATCAGGTTGCGAGCAATGACCAGATTCAGGTCACAGCCACTAGCTTCTCGGGTACTGCCACCTCCCTGGGTACCGCATCGTCTACCGCCTACGCCCAGATCTCGGCGATAGATGCAGACATCAACACCGTGACCTCGGCCCGTGCTACCTGGGGTGCTACCCAGAACCGTTTTGACACTGTGATTGCCAACCTGCGGGTGTCGTCGGAAAACTCGGCTGCTGCCCACGGACGCATCATGGATGCTGACTACGCTGCGGAAACCGCCAACCTGTCACGCGCCCAGGTGCTGCAACAAGCTGGTACGGCCATGGTGGCGCAGGCCAACCAGGGTCCGCAAAGCGTGTTGGCGCTGCTGCGTTAAAGGCTGAGTGCCAGCCGCCGCCCATCCAAAGGCGGCGCTTGGATGGCAGCGGCGAAGGGCTTTACCCCTCGCCGCTTTTTCACCTTTTTGGCAAGCGTGGGTTAGACTGAACGGACTACTGGAGAGCACCATGGCGACTTCCTCAACAGGAACCATTTCTTCGACTGGCTTGGGCAGCGGCCTGGACGTCAAGAGCATTGTGAGCCAGCTGGTGGCGATCGAAAAACTGCCCCTGACCCAGCTACAGACCCAGGCCACCAAATACCAGACCCAGCTCAGCACCTACGGCACCATCAAGTCCCAGGTGTCCACGCTGTATGACGCGGCGGCCCTGTTGTCCGGCCCGAACGGCTGGAATGTGCAGGCGGCTACTTCTTCGAATCCGACAGCGGTAGGGGTGACGGCATCGAGTTCTGCCGTTGCCACCTCCTTGTCGGTGGAGGTGTCCCAACTCGCACGTGCGCAAACTGCCGCTTCAGTGGCCGTGACGGCCAAAACCGCCTCCGGTGCCGCCGGCTCTCTGAAGATTGATTTGGGCAGCTGGGGAACCACTGGCTTTGTCCCCAGTGGGACTACGGCCTCGGTGGCGATCGCCGCCACCGACACCATGAGCGACATTGCCAGCAAGGTGAACGCCGCCAATACCGGTGTCACCGCCACGGTGCTCAGTGACGGTACCAATGAGCGCCTGGTGCTCAAGTCCGCCAGCACCGGTTCTGCCACCGGCTTTCGCCTGAACAGTCCGGCCGATGCCGGCCTGGCGCCACTGGGCCTGACCAACCCGGGTGACAGCGGTTTTGTGGGGCAGGCCGCCCTGGATGCCAAACTCAAGATCAATGGTGTGGACGTGGTGTCGGCCACCAACAAGATGGACAATGCCATCTCGGGCGTCTCCCTGCAGCTGGGCCAGGTCACCACCGGTCCGGTGGATATCAGCGTGGCCGGTGATGTGTCGGTGGTGCAAAAAAACATACAAAGCTTTGTAGATGCCTACAACGCCTTGAACAGCACCATTGCGGATGCCATCAAGTACGACCCGGCCACCAAGGTGGGCGGGCCGCTGCTGGGCGACTCCACCACCCTGGGGATCCAGACTACGCTGCGCTCCATCATGGGTTCGTCCAGCACCGGCTCTACCTTTTCCTACCTGACGGACGTCGGCATAGAGCGCCAGACCGATGGCTCGCTCAAGATCAACCAGACCAAGCTGACCAGTGCCGAGTCCAATCTGCCCAACCTGAAGGCACTGTTCGCGGCCGACAATGGCAACGTCAAAACCAATGGGTTTGGCGCCAAGCTGCGCGACTATGCGCACGGCCTGATCAACTTCGACGGCCTGGTCACCACCAAAACCGCCGCTGTGCAAAAGTCGATCAGCAGCAACTCCAGCGACCAGGACCGTGTGACCTTGCGCGCCTCCAAGGTGGAAGCCCAGTTGCTGGCCCAGTACTCCGCGCTGGACACCAAGATCTCCGGCCTGAGCAGCCTCAACAGCTACGTGACAGCCCAGCTGGCGGTCTGGAACAAGGCCTGAGCATAAAGATTTGAGTTCTCTGTGAAGCTGCCGATAACTAAGGTAAGTCACATGAGGAGTCGGTCACAATGTTCACACCCGTCAGTATGAGATCAGCCAATACCTACCGCACGGTGGATATCGAATCTTCCGTATTGGGTTCCGACCCGCACCAGCTGGTCGGCCTGTTGTTCAGCACTCTGCTGCAGTCCCTGAGCAAGGCCCGCACTGCCATCCAGAACCGGGACATCCCGACCAAGATACGCACCATTGCGCACTCGGTGCGCATCCTCGAAGAGGGCCTCAAGGGCGGGCTGGACACCAACCGCGGCGGCCCGCTGGCGCGCAACCTGGCCGACCTGTACGACTACTGCATTCTGCGCACCACCGAAGCCAATGCGCGCAATGACGCGGCGCTGATTGACGAAGTCATCTCCCTGATCAAGCCGGTGGCGGACAGCTGGGGCGAGATCAAGGGCGAGCCGGCCGTGCGCGCCTACCAAGGTTGAGGAGCAGAAAAATGAGCGAAGTTCTATTGGGTTTTTACAAGGCGATCGAAGACAGCAGCCTGAAGATGATTGACGCGGCCAAGTCCGAAGACTGGGATGGTGTGATGCGTTTTGAAGGCGCTTGCGCGGTGCTGATTGAGCAGCTGCGTTTTCATGCCCACACCGAAGTGCTGGACGATGCCGCGCGCCTGGAGAAGTCCCGCATCATGCTGCGCATCCTGAACAACGATGCCCAGATTCGCTATCTGGCCGAGCCCTGGCTGGCGCACTTCGAGTCGCGCATCGAAGGACCGCAGCTGCTGCACTGACTTCGCGGGGAGGCCTTTTCTTTCGCTGCTTGGTGAGATTTTTGCTCACGCTGCTTTGCTAGACCTTTGCGCCCGCTGCGCGGAAAGGGGGTATGCCGAGCTCCTCATGGCGGCTACCGCAAATCGTCGCCCGGCATATCCCTTTCCCGCGCAACCCTAGGCGAACCAACGTTTCAATACCTGACGCCCCAATTCCCTAAAGCCCTTGCCATTCCTGCGCACCCAAACGCAGGCATGGCAGAAGTGAAGCCGCACCCCCAAGCAGGCAAGACAGAAAACTAAACCTGCATGTTCATGATGTCGGTATACGCCTGCACCATGCGGTTGCGCACATTGAGGGTGGCGGTAAAGCCGATCTGTGCCTTCTGAATCGCCACCATGGTCTGCTCCAGGCTCACGTTGGGGTTCTCCATCTGCACTTCCTGCTGCAACCGCGTGGATTCGTTTTGCGCCGCGCTGACCGAGTTCAATGCGTTCTTGAGCGCACCCGAGAAACCGCCACCGCCTCCATCCACCGCCGCAGCTGCACCAGAGCGCACACCCGCGCCGGGGCGAATCGGGGAGGGCATCGTCAGGGGCGAGAGTTTGAGGTCCATGGCAGCGTCTGTGGAGTTCTTGGTTGGGGCCAATACTAGGGCTGTGCTGCGGCAGCTTATTTTCAAATAGGGGGGTAAACACCGCGCTTATCGGACTCATGTTTTGCGGGGTGGGTCGAATAATCACACCCAAGAGCCGGGCCCGCCAGGCCTCGCACCATTGGAAGACCCCTATGTCAGCAACTGCCGCCATCTCTGTGAACCCCACGCTAGTCCAGCGCTTCAGCGGCCTGGACCAGGGCCAGCGCCTGCGCCTGGTGATGGGCATTGTGCTGTTTGTGGCGATTGCCGTGGTCGGCCTGGTGATGGGCCGCCAGGCCGAGTGGCGCGTGCTGTATTCCAATCTGGCCGACAAGGATGGCGGCGCCGTCATCGCCCAGCTGGGCACCATGAACATTCCCTATAAGTACTCCGATGGCGGCGGCGCCATCCTGGTACCGGCCGACCGGGTGCACGATGCGCGCCTGAAGCTGGCCTCCCTGGGTCTGCCCAAGGGCACGGTATCGGGCTTCGAGATGATGGAGTCGAACCGCTTTGGCATGACCCAGTTCCAGGAGCGTCTGACCTTCCAGCGTGGCCTGGAAGGCGAGTTGACGCGCTCGATCCAGTCGATCGGCTCGGTCGCCAATGCCCGGGTGCACCTGGCCCTGCCGAATCAGAATGGTTTTTTCCGCGACCAGCAAAAGCCCTCGGCCTCGGTGCTCCTCAGCCTGAACCCGGGGCGCAGCCTGGACAAGACCCAGCTCGCTGGCATCGTGCACCTGGTGGCCTCCAGCGTGCCCGAGCTCGACCCGGCGGCGGTCAGCGTGCTGGACGACTCTGGCAAGCTGCTCTCCAAGGCCCATGACGGCAGCGGCTCCGGCTTCAATGTGGATGCCGAGCAGCTGCAATACGCGCAGCAGCTGGAGCAGGTCTACAACCGCCGCATCCTGGACATTCTGGAGCCGCTGGTGGGTGCTGCCAATGTCAAGGCGCAGGTCACGGCCGAGGTGGACTTCTCACAAACCGAGTCCACCACCGAGTCGCACAAACCCAATCTGGCACAGGACACGAGTGCCGTGCGCAGCCAGCAAACCGTGGAAAGCACGAATGGCAGCACCACCACTGCCGCAGGTGTTCCGGGCGCCACCTCCAACCAGCCACCGGCCCAGTCCTCCGCCCCCATCAACGGCCAGCCGCAGGCACTGACCGCGGCCGGCCAGTCGGGTGGCGGCAACAACAGTGTGAAAAAAGAATCCATCGTCAACTACGAGGTCGACAAGACCGTCAACGTGGTCAAGGGTGCCTCCGGCGTGGTCAAGCGCATCAACGCCGCCGTGGTCATCAACAACTTTGTCAAGACCGATGACAAGGGCAAAGTCAGCAGCACGCCGCTGACCGACGCGCAACTGGAAAAAATGACCGCCCTGGTGCGCGAGGCGGTGGGTTTCAACAAGGACCGGGGTGACTCCGTCAACCTGATGAACGCCCCCTTTGCTACTGAAAAGGTGGAAGTGATTGACACCCCGGTCTGGCGCCAGCCGGTGGTGCTGGACCTGGCCCAAAGCCTGGCCTGGCCGCTGGGCACCCTGGCCCTGGCCACCCTGGTGCTGCTGGGCTTTGTCAAACCGGCACTCAAGACCTTTGCCGAGAGCCGTCCGCAAATCCGTGAAGTGCAGCTCGACGCCATGGAGTCCGAGGAGCCCGAGCGCCCGCAGCTGGCCGCGCCGCACGCCCACCACGAGCCGGCTCCGATCAGCAATTCCGAGCTGCGCATGGAGGAGGCACGCCAACTCACGCGTGACAATCCGGCTGCAGTGGCTAACATAGTGAAAACCTGGATCAACGGGGAAGCACCGGCCTGACGCCGGGGCACACCGAACAACACACTATGTCAAACGACGACGGACTGCAAAGCGCTGCGATTCTGATGATGTCTCTGGGCGAAGCCGAGGCCTCGGAAGTCTTCAAGCATCTGTCCCCCAAAGAGGTGCAGAAGCTGGGCGAGGCAATTGCCAAGACCTCGCAGATCACGCGTGAACGGGTTGACGAGGTGGTCGACAAGTTCCACGGCGTGGCGGCCTCGCAAAGCCTCTTGGTCTCCAACTCGGGCGACTATGTGCGCTCGGTGCTCAAGCTGGCCCTGGGCGACGACAAGGCGGCCCTGCTGATTGACCGCATCCTGCAGGGCGGCGACGTCTCCGGGATTGAAAGCCTGAAGTGGATGGACCCGCTGTCGGTGGCCGAGCTGCTGCGCAACGAGCACCCGCAAATCGTCGCCGCCATCCTGGTGCACCTGGAGTTTGACCAGGCCGCCGATGTCTTGAAGCAACTGCCCGAGCGCCAGCGCAACGAGGTCATGCTGCGCGTGGCCACCATGGAAGGTATCCAGCCCACGGCGCTGAAAGATTTGAATGAGGTGCTCTTCAACGTGCTGGCCGGTGGCGACAAGATCCGCAAGGCCTCGCTGGGCGGCGTCAAGACGGCGGCCGAAATGATCAACCTGATGGGCACTGCCATCGAGGGCACGGTGATCGAATCCATACGCGGCCACGATGCCGACCTGGCACAGAAGATCATGGACAAGATGTTTGTCTTTGACGACGTGCTCAAGCTCGACGACAAGGCGATCCAGATGGTGCTCAAGGAAGTGTCATCGGACGTGCTCATCGTCGCTCTCAAGGGCGCACAGCCCGAGCTCAAGGACAAGATCCTGGCCAATATGTCCTCGCGTGCGGCCGCCACCCTCAAGGAGGACCTGGAGTCGCGCGGCCCGATGCGCCTGTCCGAAGTGGAAGCGCAGCAAAAGGAAATCCTCAAGACCGTGCGCCGCCTGGCGGACGAAGGCCAGATTGTGATTGGCGGCGGAGGTGGCGACGACGCCATGGTCTGATGTCGCGCGCCTACTCCTCCTTCATTTCCGCCGAAAACGTTGTCGACGCCAGCGACTGGGCCTTTGACCCGGTCGACCAGGCCGCGCTGCGCTTTGCCGCCAAGGTCAAAGCCCAGGCCGAGGCCGAAGACCGGGCCCGCGATGGCACGGCCCACCAGGCCGGCTATGCCGAGGGCTTTGCCCAGGGCCATGCCCAGGCCACGCTGGAAGGCCAGCGCCTGATCAACGACTACATTGCCACCCAAGGGCAGGACGCTGCCCACCATTTCCTGAACCTGTTCCAGTCGGCGCAGACCCAGGTGCAGCAGGCCGAGCAGGCCCTGGCCAAGGGCGTGCTGGAGCTGGCCTGCGAGCTGGCACGCCAGCTGCTGCGCCGCGAACTCAGCACCAACCCCAACGCCTTGCAGCCGGTGGTGCGCGAGGCACTGGGCATGCTGACGGTGGACACCAAGATGGCCGCGGTGCGCATGCACCCGGTGGACCTGGATGTGCTGGCCGAAGACCTGGTGCGTGAATTCCCCAACCTGAAATTGACGCTGGTGCCCGATGCCAACGTTGCCGTCGGTGGCTGCGTGGTGGAGGCGGCGGGCACGGTCATCGACGGCACGGTGCAGCGCCGCTGGCACAAGGCGGTGGCCAGTCTGGGCCTGGAATCCAGCTGGGAGGCCGAGCTTGACGTCCGCTGAAACCCTGGAGTCGGTGGACGCTGGCGTGGCCCAGTGGGCAGATTTTTTCCAGCGCTCGCAGCAGCGCGTGGAACGTGGCTCCTCCCTGGAGGTGCGCGGCACCCTGACCCGACTGGCCGGTCTGGTGTTGGAGGCCAGCGGCCTGCGCGCGCCGGTGGGCTCGCAGTGCATCGTCACCTCGGGCCAGCGCGAGGCGGTGCTGGCCGAGGTGGTGGGCTTCTCCAATGACCGTGCCTTTTTGATGCCGGCCGGCGATGTGCACGGCCTCTCCAGCGGTGCCAGCGTGGCACCGGCCCCCTCCTATGTGCCGGTGCCCAGCCTGCACGGCGCCAGTGCCGCCGACTTCGCTTTGGACACCGGCATGCTGCGCCTGCCCCTGGGCGACGGCCTGTTGGGCCGGGTGGTGGATTCGCAGGGCTTGCCGCTGGACCGCATGGGCCCGATCCAGGACGTGGTGGCCAAACCGCTGGAGCGCAAGCCCATCAATGCCATGGACCGCGACCCGGTGCGCCACAGCATGGACACCGGCGTGCGCGCCATCAATGCTTTGCTGACGGTGGGGCGCGGTCAGCGCATCGGCCTGTTCGCCGGCTCTGGCGTGGGCAAGAGCGTGCTCCTGGGCATGATGGCCCGCTACACCCAGGCCGATGTCATCGTCGTTGGCCTGATCGGCGAGCGGGGCCGTGAGGTCAAGGAATTCATTGAAGACATTCTGGGCGCTGAAGGGCGGGCGCGCTCGGTGGTGGTGGCGGCACCGGCCGATGCGCCGCCGCTGTTGCGCATGCAGGGTGCCTCCTATGCCACGGCGATCGCCGAGAGTTTTCGCGACCAGGGCCAGCATGTGCTGCTGCTGATGGACTCGCTCACCCGCTATGCCATGGCGCAGCGCGAGATTGCCCTGGCCATTGGCGAGCCACCGGCCACCAAGGGCTATCCGCCGTCCTGCTTTGCCAAGCTGCCGCAGCTGGTGGAGCGCAGTGGCAATGGCTTGAATGGGGTCGGCTCGATCACCGCCTTCTACACCGTGCTGACCGAGGGCGATGACCAGCAGGACCCGATAGCGGATGCGGCACGCGCCATTCTGGACGGCCACATCGTGCTCTCGCGCTCTCTGGCCGAGGCGGGACACTACCCGGCTATCGACATCGAACAATCGGCCTCGCGCGTGATGCACAACGTGGTCTCGCGTGAGCACTTCGAGCTGGCCCGGCGCTTCCGGGCGATTTACTCCAAGTACGAAAAAGGCCGTGACCTGGTGCAGATCGGCGCCTATGCCCAGGGCTCGGATCCGGGACTGGACGAGGCCATTGCCCTGCACGAGGACATGGGCCGCTTCCTGCAGCAGGACATGCTGGAGGCTGCACCCATGGCACCGGTGGTGCAGCAGATGGCCCAGGCCTGCAATGCCCAGTTCAACGGCGGCTGAAGCGTGGCACTACACACCATGAAAGCCCGCCATGCCTAAATTCAGAGCCCTGGAACTGGCCATAGAGCAGGCCATCCAACAGCGCGATGCGCAGGCCCGCCGCCATGCCCAGGCGCAAAAGACCCTGCAGTTTGCCCACGGCCAGCTGACGCAGCTGCAAAGCTATTCCAGCGACACCGATGCGCGCTGGATCGGCGGGCATGCGGTGAATCTCTCGGTCGAGCTGATCAAGCACCACTACCAGTTCATGGACCGGCTGCAACACGCCGTGACCCAGCAGCTGGGGGTGATTGCCAACCTGGAACGCCAGCTGGCCAGCGCCCACCAGGCCTTGCTGCAGGCCGAATACCGGCTGGCTGGCTTCAAGCAGGTGGTCAAGAGCCGCCGTGCCGAGCAGCAGGTGCTGCTGGAGCGCCGCGAGCAGCGCAGCACCGACGAATTTGCCGCCATGCGCCACTTCAGAAACCGCGCCGCACACTCCCTGGAAGACCTTGTATGAGCATCGAAAAAAGCCCCAGCCCCAGTCCCACAGCCGGACCTGCATCCAGCCACAAAGCGGCGGGCACGGCAGCCAGCCATGGTGTGCGCACCAAGGCCGCAGGCCCCGACGCCAGCGCGGATGGTGGCGGTTTTATGGCGATTTTGGGCGCTCTGGGCGATGCCTCTGCCGATCCGGTCGTGCCACTGGCGGCGGACGACGCGACCAGCAATGCGGCGTTGGCGGCACTGCCCGACGCCCCGGCGTTCGACGCCAGCACCTTGTTGCAACAAAACCCGCAGATTGCCGCCGCCCAGGCCTTGCAAGCCGCTGCCGATGGCGCGGCAGCCGCCGGGCTGGCTGCGACCAATGCCCAGAACAGCCAGGATGCACAGCTTGCCGGCACCAGCCGCGTGGCAGGCGATGGCGCCGACCCGGCGCTGTCAGCGGCCGGTCTGGGGGCCGTTACAGCGGCGGCAACGCCGCTAACCCATGCCACCGGCGCGGCCCAGGACGCCGCTGCCAGCGCACCGGGCTCTGCCAGCCGGGCCCGCCCGGGTGACGGCGCTGCCGCCCGGGCCGCTGGTCTGGGCGCCGAGTCAGCCGCTGCGGGCGCCACGCCCGAACAAACCGAGAGTCTCACCGCCGGTTTGCAACATGCCGCAGCGCAGGCCAAGGCCTCCAAGCAGGCCTTGCGCGCCGACGTCGACAGCAGCGCGGGTGGCGTAAGCGGCACCCGCGGCAGCGCCAATACCGCTGCCCAGAGCACCGAGCCCAACAAATTCCTGGCGGCTTTGGAGCCGGCCCGTGCGCCCCAGGCAGCGTCGGCTTTGGCACCCCTGCTGGCGCCGCTGATGGCCAAGGCCGACCGGCCGCAGGGCGAACGCAGCGCCCGGGATGCCAAGTCGGCTGACCCGACCTATGCCGGCACCGCCCTGGGCGTCAGTGCCCCGGATTTTTCCCAGTCCGCAGCACTGGTGCCGGCCATGGCGCCCGATATGCAGGCCGCAGAGCAGGTCAGCTACTGGGTCTCGCACAATGTGCAGAACGCCGAGCTCAAGCTCGACGGCCTGGGACAGTCGCCGGTGGAGGTCAGCATCAGCCTGCAGGGCAACGAGGCGCACATCAGCTTCCGTACCGATGAGGCTGCCACCCGCGGCGTGCTGGAGAGCGCGGGCGTGCACCTGAAGGACATGCTGCAACGCGAGGGCCTGGTGCTTACCGGCGTTTCGGTGGGCAGCTCGGGCAGTGGCAATGCCGATGGCGGCGAGCGCCGCGGCCGGCCCAACGCCCGCCAGGCACTGATTGCGCCTGTGACCGCGGCCAGCGCGGACAGCGGGGCGCGCCTGCAGCGGGCCAGTCTGGGTGGCGTGGGCCGCTCGGTGGACCTTTTTGCCTGAAGTTTTTGTTCCCCGCTTTTTGCTGGCAAGGGCGCGCAAGGGCGAAAATCAGGATAGGCTGTGCAATTGCAGGCCTTATCCAACCTTAGGTTGGGGTTTGGGGGGGCAATAATCAGCCCATACAGTGATTGAGGAATAACAGTGGCTAATGCACCGGAAGCAAGCGCAGACGACAAGGCTGCGCCCAAGAAGAGTAAAAAGTTGCTCATCATCATCGGCGCCCTGGTGGGCGTGCTGGTGCTGGGCGGTGCTGGTTTCTATTTCCTGGTGCTCAAGCCCCGTGCGGCCGCTGCAGCGGCCGAGGAAGACGGCGGCGAAGCGCCCAAGGCCGCAGCCCACGATGCCCATGCCACGCCTCCGGCCTACCTGCCCATGGACAATATGGTGGTCAACCTGGCCGACCCGGGGGGCGAACGGGTGGCGCAAATTGGCATCACCCTGATGGTCACCGATGCACATACCTCGGACACTGTGAAAGCCTTTCTACCCTCCATACGCAGCGGTGTGCTGATGCTCATTTCGCAGCGTACAGCGGCCGAATTGCTGACGCCCGAAGGCAAGGAGGCCCTGTCCAAGGCCATCTTCCGCGAGGCCACGATTCCCTTTGGCGGCGGTGAAGACGAGGAGCCCGCGGCCGAGGAAGAGGGCAGCAAGAAGAAGAAAAAGAAGAAGGCAGCCCATGCTGACTACCCGGTGACGGGCGTCTTGTTTTCCAGCTTCATCGTTCAGTAAGCCGTGCCAAGGAAAGCCACACCATGAGCGAGTCTTTTCTCTCCCAGGAAGAAGTCGATGCCCTGCTCGAAGGCGTCACGGGTGAGAGCCAGAAATCGGTCGAAGAAGATGCCGAGCATGGCGAGGTCCGCAACTACAACATCTCCAGCCAGGAGCGCATCGTGCGTGGGCGCATGCCCACCATGGAGATTGTCAACGAGCGCTTTGCCCGCAATCTACGCCAGGGCCTGTTCAATTTCATACGCCGCAGCCCCGAAATTTCGGTAGGACCGGTGTCGGTGCAGCGCTACAGCGCGTTTTTGCGCGAGCTGGCAGTGCCCACCAACTTCAACATCGTGGCGATTCGCCCTTTGCGCGGCAGCGGCATGATTGTGTGCGAGCCCAGTCTGGTGTTTGGCGTGATTGACACCTTGTTTGGCGGTATTGGCAAATTCCAGACCCGTATCGAGGGGCGTGACTTTTCGGCCACCGAGCAGCGCGTCATCAACCGCCTGGTGGATGTGATCGCCGAGGAATACAAAAAGGCCTGGAAAGGCATTTACCCGCTGGAGCTGGAATACCAGCGCTCGGAAATGCAGCCCCAGTTCGTGACCATTGCCACGCCCAGCGAGATCGTCATCTCCACCTCGTTCCAGCTGGAAATTGGCGACATTGCCGGCTCGATTCACTTTTGTTTTCCCTACTCCACGCTGGAGCCGATTCGCGATGTGCTGTACTCCAGCACCCAGGGCGACTCGGTCGAGGTGGACAAGCGCTGGGTGAATGTGCTGACGCGCGAAATCCAGGCCGCCGAAGTGACGCTGGTGGCCCGCCTGGCCACGGCGGACGCCACGGTGGAGCGGCTGCTGTCCTTGAAGAAGGGTGACTTTATTGAGCTGGAGCGCGAATCGCGTATCCAGGCGACCATAGATGGTGTTCCAATCTTCGAGTGCAACTACGGCACCCACAACGCCAAATATGCAATTCGCATAGAGAAGGCTTTACGCGGTAACGACCATAACTGGTTAGGGGATAGACATGGCCACTGAAGAAACTCCCGGCGACGCATCGGCCGACGACGGCATGGCCGACTGGGCCGAGGCCCTGATGGAACAGAAGTCCAGCGACGGTGCGGGCGACGCGCCCAACGGCTCGGTGCTCAACGGCGATGCGCCACGTCCGTTCTCCTCTGGCAGCAATACGGATGGACCGATGCAGGACATCAACATGGTGCTGGACATTCCGGTGCAGCTCTCGGTGGAGCTGGGCCGGACCAAGGTGCCTATCAAGCACATCCTGCAACTCGGCCAGGGTTCGGTGGTGGAGCTGGACGCGCTGGCCGGTGAGCCCATGGATGTGTTGGTGAATGGCTACCTGATCGCCCAGGGCGAGGTGGTGGTGGTGAACGACAAGTTCGGCATCCGCCTGACCGATGTGGTGACGCCTTCCGAGCGCCTGCGCCGCGTCAGCAAGAATTGATTTCGCAGTTTGGGCATAGTTTGGAATGACGCAGTCCCTGATTCTGATTGGCCTTTTCCTGTGCGTGTTGGTGAGTCTGCCGTTCCTGATTGAGCACCTCAAGAAGCGCTACGGCCTGAAGCTGCCCGGCACGGATGGCCCGACCCGCCTGGTTTCGGCGCTCTCCCTGGGGCCGAACCAGAAGGTGGTCACCGTGGAGGTGGGGCCGCCCCAGGCCCGGGTCTGGCTGGTGCTGGGCGTGACCGCGCAGGCGATCCAGTGCTTGCACACCACAGCAGCCGAGACTGCAGCGGCCAGCGCATCGCCGGTACTGGATGTCGATGGTTCCCAAGCACGGTAGAACGGCAGTGACGCGCACGCAATTCCCTGTCCTTGGCCGCAAGCTGGCGCTGTTCGCCGCAGCGTTGGCCTTCACCGGTCTGGCGCAGGCCCAGACCGCGGGCCAGCTGCCTTTGATCATTGGCAGCAGCCAGGGTGGCACCAGCTATTCGGTGCCGATCCAGACGCTGCTGTTTTTTACCGCGCTGTCCTTCCTGCCGGCCGTGCTGCTGATGATGACGGGCTTTACCCGCATCGTCATCGTGCTCTCGCTGTTGCGCCAGGCCATGGGCACGCAGTCGGCACCGCCGAACCAGATCATTGTGGGCCTGTCCCTGTTCCTGACTTTTTTTGTCATGGGGCCGACGCTGGACAAGGTCTATGCCGAGGCCTATCTGCCCTATACCAACAACAGCATCTCCTTTGAGCAGGCGCTGGCCAAGGGCGAGGCGCCGGTGCGCAGCTTCATGTCCAAGCAGACCCGCCAGTCCGACTTTGCCCTGTTTGTGAAGCTGGCTAAGTTGCCGATCGACACCCAGGTCGATGTGGCGCCCATGCGTGTGCTGGTGCCGGCCTTTGTGATCAGCGAGCTCAAATCGGCGTTTCAGATCGGTTTCATGATCTTTATCCCGTTTCTGGTGATCGACATGGTGGTGGCCAGCGTGCTGATGTCCCTGGGCATGATGATGCTGTCGCCGGTGCTGGTGGCCTTGCCCTTCAAGCTCATGCTGTTTGTGCTGGCCGATGGCTGGAACCTGTTGGTGGGTTCGCTGGCGGCCAGTTTTGTGACCTAAGGCAGGGCCGCGCATGAACTCGCAAATGGTGTTGACCATGGGCCAGGAGGCCCTGCTGATGCTGCTGATGGTGTCAGCGCCGGTGCTGGGCGCGGCACTGGTGGTGGGTCTGCTGGTCAGCCTGTTCCAGGCGGTGACCCAGATCCATGAGGCCACATTGGCCTTTGTGCCCAAGCTGATTGCGGTGATTGCCGTGCTCGCCATTGCCGGGCCCTGGATGCTGAACATGCTGGTGGAGTACATACGCCGCACGCTGGAAGCGATTCCGGGCGTGGTGGCCTAGCCTCGCCAAGGTTGCCGGCGTGATCAGCCTCTCGGATGCCCAACTGGCGGCCTGGATCTCGCCGATTTTCTGGCCCTTTGTCCGTGTGCTGGCGCTGTTCACCTCGGCGCCGGTGTTTTCTTCCAAGATGTTCCCGGTACGCGCCCGCGTCGCCCTGGCCTTTCTGGTGGCCCTGGCATCCCAAGCCAGTTTGCCGCAGGCCGACATCATCGGCTTCAACGATCCGCGGGCGCTGGGTGTGCTCATGCAGCAGCTGGGTGTGGGCTTGTCGATTGGCTTTGCCGTGCGCCTGGTGTTTGCTGCCGTGGAGCTGGCCGGGGAGGTGGTGAGCTTTCAGATGGGCCTGAATTTCGCGTCCTTTTTTGATCCGGCCATGAGCACCCAGTCCAGCGCGGTGGCGATTTTTTTCTCGCAAATGACCTCGCTTCTGTTCGTGGTGATGAATGGCCACCTGATGGTGCTGATGGCGGTGAACCGCAGCTTCCAGGCCTTTCCCATCGACCAGAACTTTTTGCAGGCTTTGTCGCAGATGAAGCTCTACACCCTGGGCACCGACTTGTTTGCCAGTGCCTTGTGGATTGCCCTTCCCATGGTGGGCCTGCTGATGTTCACCAATCTGGCGCTGGGCATCATGTCCAGGGTGGCGCCGCAGCTCAATATTTTTGCCATTGGCTTTCCGATCACCTTGCTGGTCGGTCTGGTGGGCATCGCCTTCACGCTGCCCATGTTGGACCAGCCGTTTATTGCGCTGATGGGGCGTGTCATCGAGATTTTTGGTTGATTGGCGGGCGGGGTCGGGGTCTCCCGTTTCGCAGATACGCACACACTCACTCTCTCGCTCTGTGCGGTGAGACTTTTTCGCTGCTTGGTGAGACTGTTGCTCTCGCTGCGCGGAAAGGGGATATGCCGGGCTCCTCATGGCGGCTACCGCAAATCGTCGCCCGGCATATCCCCTTCCCGCGCGACCCTGGGCGAACCAACGTTTCAATACATTGCGCTCCCATGCCCAATGCCACAATGCCTCAATCCACTCGCACGCCGGTTGCTATTTGGTATGCGGTATTTTTCGGCAAGAGAAACATCGTTTCAGTGAGCAGACGGGGTAAGGGTGGGCGCCTCATAGTGGTTACCACAAATCGTTGCCCACCCTTACCCCGTCTGCGCACCCACACGCAGGCATGACAAAAGCGAAGGCGCTCCCACCCGCAGGCAGGACAAAAGCATAGGCGAAATCACCCGCAGGTGGCGTCTACACCAACTCGTTGCGAATGGCGTAGACCGTCAATTCAGCGTTGTTGCCCAGCTTGAGTTTTTCCAGCAACCGGGCCCGGTACACGCTCACCGTCTTGGGGCTGAGCATCAGCTCTTCGGCAATTTCAGAGAGCTTGCGCCCCGAGGCAATCTTCAGCAGGGTCTGCAACTCGCGCTCGGACAGGGTCGAGTGCAGCGACTCGGAAGTAGGTTCCGACAG
This sequence comes from Rhodoferax sp., assembly GCA_043758575.1. GTDB lineage: Bacteria > Pseudomonadota > Gammaproteobacteria > Burkholderiales > Burkholderiaceae_C > Allorhodoferax. The sequence goes on along the minus strand of JAYVNF010000261.1, from coordinate 4,793 downwards.
GTTGTTGACCAGCATTTCCGAAACCGCCGCACTCACGTACTTGCGGCCCTGGGCAATCGTGCGCACGGCGGCGATCAGCTCGGCCGGGTCGCCCGCCTTGTTCAGATAGCCATGGGCGCCGGCGCGCAGGCAGCGGATGGCGTACTGGTCTTCGGCAAACATGGAGACAATCAGCACCCGCACCGCCGAGCCGGCTTCGCGCAGGCTGGCCAGCACCTCCAGGCCACCGCGCCCGGGCAGGTTCAGGTCCAGGATCAGCACATCGCAGCTCGCCGTGCGCAGCACTTCGCGCACTTCCGAGTAGCTGCCGGCCTCACCACAGACCTGGATGTCCACGGCTTCGCTGAGGGTGTCGCGTATGCCACGGCGCACCATGGCATGGTCATCGCATAAAACAACTTTGATCACTGGAAATCGGCCTCGGTAGGTGTGCTGCTGTTCCCGTCCAGGGGAATGGTGAGTATCACGGTGGTGCCATGCCCGGGGCGGGTGCTGATGTCCAGCCAGCCGCCGGCCACGCGGGCCCGCTCTTTGAGCCCGCGTATGCCAAAGGCCACCGGGTTGTTCAGCGCTGCCTCCGAGATGCCGCCACCGTTGTCCGAAATCTCCAGGGTCAGCACGCCTTCGGCGTCTGACAGCTCGATCTTGACCTGGCTGCACTGGGCATATTTGGAGATATTGGTGAGGGCCTCCTGGGCGGTGCGGTAGGTCGTGAGCTGAATCGGTTTGCTGGACTGCATGCCGGGCTGGTTGCACACCAGGGAGGTCTTCACGCCGCTGCGACGCTGGAAGCTTTCGGCCAGCCACTGGATGGCGGGATACAGGCCCTGGTCCAGAATGGCCGGGCGCAAATTTATCATGATGCGCTGGCTGGCACCGATGGCGTGTTGCAGCATGTCGTTGGCAGTGTTCACGTGCTCTTGCATGGCGACGGTCTGGCTGTGGCGGGCGATCCAGGCCAGGTCCAGCCGCACCGCAGCCAGCGAGCCGCCTATGTCGTCGTGGATTTCGCGGGCAATCGCGGCGCGTTCGTTTTCGATGGCGGTCTGCAACTGCTGGGCAAAGTGCGCCAGGCGCTGCTCGGAGGCGGCCAGTTCGGCAACCGCCCGGGCCTCGGCCGCCTTGGCCTTAAACACTTCCAGTGTGCGGTTGATGACACGGGCCAGCTTGTGCAGCTCGTCCTTGGGCAGGTAGTCGCTGATGCCGATCTGGATGGCGGCCACCGCGGCCGACTCGCCAATGGCGCCCGAGAGCAGGATGAACGGCAACCTGGCCGGGCTGGCCTGCAGCAGGCGCCAGGCATCCAGCGCGGTGAAGCCGGGCAGGCGGTAGTCGGCCAGAATGATGTCGAAGCGCTGCTGCGCCAGTTGTTGCGAGAAGTCGTCCAGTGCGTCCACGCGCGTGATCTGAAAGGCCAGCGCGTCCTTGACCAGCGCCCGACATACCAGTTGGTGGTCCAGCTCGGAGTCTTCCAGATGCAATATGTGCAGGTGCGGCGGTGGGTGCGGGTGTGGAAGTGGGGGTGCGATGGCGGCCGTTGACATTGGCGCTGATTATCGGTTTGCGCTTGGGCCAGCGGCAAGTTCTTTTGCTTGCGAAATGCGAAGAGCCTGTCCAAAATGGTCACAATGCCTGAGATTCCTGCTAACCTCGACTCAGAAGAATAGGGGCGGTAACAAAATGAAGTACTTTCCTGTACTGCGTCGCTTTGAGGATTCCTGACGATGCAAGCATCTCTCACAACACCGAGTGCACCTTCTGTGCAAATGCCCCTGATGCTGGTTGCAGAGGTGCAGGACTCTTTGTTGGTGGTTGTGCATGACCTCAATCGGCTGGACGGCCTGCTGGCGCACACCATGGAAAACCTGATGGAGCGCTTTACCGCCGCCAGTGCCAATCTTGCCAACCCCGAACTGATGTCCTCCAAGGAGCTGGACATCGTACGCAGCACCTTGCGTGCCGCTGTTACCGAGTTGCAGTTCCAGGACATGGCTTCGCAACTGATTTCCCATACGTCCAAAATTTTGCAGGGCTGTGCCTACCGCCTGGCCTCAGAGTCCATGGGTTCCGAGGACGGTGAGGCTGTCCCCTTTGTTGAAGAGGTACCTGAGCGACCGAATCCGGTCACCCAGGACGAGATGGATGCAGGTTCCATCGAACTTTTCTGATCCGAAAGCCACAAATGATTAGCTGGAGCATTGAATGCCTGTAATTCTCGCTGTTGATGACTCACCTTCCATGCGGAAGATGGTGTCTTTTACGCTCACCGGAGCGGGTTACCAGGTCGTGGAGGCCGTGGATGGACAGGATGCGTATGAAAAAGCGCAGACCCAGTCCTTTGACCTGGTGCTGACCGACCAAAACATGCCGCGCATGGACGGCCTAGGCCTGACGCGCAAGCTGCGCGACCATCCCAAATTCAAGACCACCCCGATTCTGATGCTGACCACCGAGTCCAGTGACCTGATGAAGCAGGCCGGACGTGCGGCCGGGGCCACCGGCTGGTTGGTAAAGCCCTTTGATCCGGCCAAGTTGCTGGATGTCATCAAAAAGGTCATCCGCTAAACAGCGGAGGCGATCACAAAAAAGCAATTCGCAGGAGTAACCCATGTCCGAAACGCATCAAGACAGTGGCGCCGGTGGCGGCGACATCGATCTGAGCCAGTTCTACCAAATCTTCTTTGAAGAGGCGGGCGAGAACCTGGACCTGATGGAGACGATGCTGCTCAACCTGAACCTGGAAACCGCCGATGACGAGGAGCTCAACGGCATCTTCCGTTGCGCACATTCGGTCAAGGGCGGGGCTGCCACCTTCGGCTTTGCGGATGTGGCAGAGCTGACGCACAAGATGGAGTCCTTGCTGGACCGCTTGCGCCGCCATGAGCTGCAACCCAATGCCGAGATGGTCGATGTGCTGCTGGAGTCCGCCGATGCCTCGCGCAGCCTGCTGGCGCGCCACCAGACCGGTGACACCAGCCCGGCTGCACCCACGGGTGATCTGGTGAAACGGATTGCGGACCTGGCCGCTGGCAAGACCCTGGCGCCTGCCGCGGTGGCAAAGCCGGTGGCCCCTGCGCCCGCAGTTGTGGCTGTTGCGGCAGCTCCGGCTGCGCCGCCGCTGGAGGCCGGGCAGCGCCAACTTGAAATCAAGGTGGGCCCTTTGTCGAACCCGGCGCAGGCGGACGCCATTGCCGAACTGTTCCGCGACATTCCCGGTCTGGGGACGATTCAGTCGCTCAGCTCCGATCGCAAGGAGTTTCGCCAGTTTTCCGTGGTGACAGGCTCCACGGACGAAGATTTGCTGGACTTGTTTACCTTCCATGTGTCGCGTGAGCAAATTGACATTCGTCCGCTTGCCGCATTGCAGCCTGCCGCCGTGGTGCAGGATGCCAGCCACGGCTTTTTTGACGGCGCGCCCGGCGCGCCCACGGCGGCCGTAGTGAGCGATGCGTCCAGTGGGTTTGGATTTTTCGACGGTGCCCCTGGCGCGCCGTCCAGTGCGCCCGAGGCCGCCGTTGCCGATGCGCCGGTGGAGGTCAAGGCCAGCGCCAAGCCGGTGGCCAGGGCTGCTGCGGCCCCTGCCGCACAGCCAGAAGCGGCCACGATACGGGTGGCCATCAGCAAGGTGGACCAGCTCATCAATCTGGTGGGCGAGCTGGTGATTACCCAGGCCATGCTGGCGCAAAACAGCCGTGCGCTGGACCCTGCGGTGTACCAGCAATTGCTGACGGGCCTGGCCGATCTGGACCGCAATACGCGCGATCTGCAGGAATCGGTGATGTCGATTCGCATGATCCCCATGTCCATTGTCTTCAGCCGCTTTCCGCGCATGCTGCGCGACCTGGCCGGCAAGTTGGGCAAGAAAGTCGATTTCGTGACGCAGGGTGAGGCCACCGAGCTGGACAAGGGATTGGTTGAAAAAATCACCGATCCGCTGACCCATCTGGTGCGCAACAGCTGCGACCACGGTATCGAAATGCCCGCCGACCGGTTGGCCGCTGGCAAGCCCGAAACCGGCACCATCACGCTGTCCGCATCGCACCAGGGGGGCTCCATCGTGATCGAGGTGCGTGACGATGGCAAAGGCCTGTCGCGCGAGAAGATTCTGGCCAAAGCCCGCGAGCGTGGCCTGGATGTGTCGGACCAGATGTCGGATGCCGACGTCTGGGGACTGATCTTCGCCCCGGGCTTCTCGACGGCAGACGTGGTGACCGATGTCTCGGGCCGCGGTGTCGGCATGGATGTGGTCAAACGCAATATCGCTGCCCTGAACGGCACGGTTGAGATTGATTCGGCCGAAGGCTTTGGCATGCGGGTGGCGGTGCGCCTGCCGCTCACCCTGGCCATCATGGATGGCATGTCGGTGGGGGTGGGTGATGAGGTCTACATCCTGCCACTGTCGTCTGTTGTGGAGTCCTTCCAGGTCAAGTCGGATGCGGTCAGCACCGTGGGCCAAGGCTCGCAACTGGTCAAGGTGCGTGATGAGTACATGCCGGTGATCGAGCTGGAAAAAGTATTCCAAGTGCCGCGTTTCGATTTCGAGAAAAACAGCGACATCATGGTCGTGGTCGAAGCCGATGGCAGCCGCGTGGTGCTGTTGGTGGACGAGCTTCTGGGCCAACAGCAGGTGGTGGTCAAGAATCTGGAGTCCAACTACCGCAAGGTACCCAATGTTTCCGGGGCGACGATTCTGGGTGATGGCAAGGTGGCACTGATTCTGGATACCGGCGCCCTGGTGCGCCGCTCCAGGCACTAGAGGCGCATGCAATGGGAATGATGGAAAAAATCGACGA
>JAYVNF010000260.1:0-4815 GCA_043758575.1 Rhodoferax sp. | reverse complement strand
GCCTGAAATGCCCTTAAACGGGTAATTTTCTGCACAAATCACAGCGCAGCATCTAGCCGGGCCCGTCGACATCAAAGCTTGTCGCAACGGCCACCACGGCAATGCCCAGCAACAGCCAGACAATGTGCCGGACCGACTGGCGCGGGCCCACCGGCTTTTGCAATTGGGGAATCAGGTCCGCCAAGGCCACGTACACAAAGCTGCTGGCAGCGGCCGCCAGGAAATACGGCAGCCAGGCTTTCAAGGGCGCCACCAGCCAATACCCCACCAGACCCCCCACAACCGTCACCGCCCCGGCAAAAGCCACTTTGCTGGCGGCCCTTTGGCGTGCCTGGCCGCCTTGGCCCAGCACCACCAAGTCACCCAAATGGTGTGGCACTTCATGGGTCAGCACTGCCAAGGATGCCAGTGCGCCCAGCTGCAGGTCGGCGATGAAGGCGGCGGCAATCAGCAGCCCGTCACCAAAGCAATGCACGCTGTCACCCACCAACACGGCCCACGCGCCGCCGCTGGTCTGGGCAGGGTGGACATGGCCGGCATCGCCATCATGTGCGGCGTGGCCCGCGTGGTGTTCATGCCCGTGGTGCCACAGCTCGGCCTTGTCCAGCACGAAGAACAGCACCAGCCCTATCAACAGCGCAATGCAAATGTGTTTGGCCTCAACTCCGCCCTCGAAGGCTTCGGGCAGCAAGTGCAGGCAGGCCGTGGACAGCAGCGCGCCTGCGGCAAAACCCAGCATGTCGGGCGCAAAGCGGCTGGAGGCGCCTGGGCTGACCAGCGTGGCCAGCCAGACGCTGCCGACGCCGGCCACCAGCGTGCCGAGAAGAATGGAGAGCAGCAGCATGGGGAAATTTCCAGGGTGAAGGGGTTGAGCCGAATTGGCTTTGCTTTGCGTACATAAAAACGCAACACAATTGCGGTATAGTATAACGCAAATGAATTGCATTAGATAACAATATGCCACCCAACATCGATCCCATCAATGAACTGCTGGTCGCGCATGGCCTGCGCCGCACCTATGCCGCCAAACTGGTGTTGGGCTGGTTTCTGGCGCATCCGGATACCAGCTACACCCACAGCCAGCTGCTGTCCGTGCTGGCCGAAGACCAGCACGAAGAGTTGGACAAGGTGACCTTGTACCGCCTGGTCGACCGCCTGACCCAGGTGGGCCTGCTTCTATGCCGGGTGGATGTGCACCGCGTGCGCCGCTTTCAGGCCATGCCGGCCAGCGTGCACGCCATCCCCCACTTTGAATGCCAGAGTTGCCACCGCGACAGCCCCTTGGGCGACGCCCTGCAGGCCAATACCAAGGACCTGGAGCGCGCCGCCCAAAGCGCGCTGCAGGCCCTGCGCGCCTTGGGCTACCAGGGCTACAGCATGGACTTTGCCGTGCGCGGTGTCTGCGCAGACTGCGCAACCGGAGCCAGCCATTGATACAGACCAAGCATCTCTCCTACTGCTATGCCGGCAGTGCACCCATCCACTTTCCCGATGTGGATGTCGCACAGGGCAGCGTGCTGCTTTTGAGTGGCCCATCCGGTTGCGGCAAGTCCACCTGGCTGGCCCTGGTGGCCGGTCTGGTGCAACCCGCTGCAGGGACTTTGACGGTGGCGGATCAAGCTCTGGCGGCCTTAAGCGGCGTGGCTGCCGATGCCTGGCGAGCGAAGACGATCGGCTTTCTGCCGCAAAAGCTCCATCTCAGTGCGGCGCTCACGGTGACCCAGAATTTGGCCATGGCCCAGTGGGCAGCCGGTCACCATGAAGACCATGGCCGCATCGCCACGGCCCTGAGCGCCCTGGGTGTGGCCGAGCTGGCACGGCGCAAATCCGCCCAGCTCTCGGGCGGCCAGGCCCAGCGTGTGGCACTGGCACGTGCCGTGCTGCTCCAGCCCCAGATCCTGCTGGCCGATGAGCCCACGGCCAGCCTGGACGATGAGGCGGCGGCCTCGGCGATAGGCTTGCTGGTGCAAACCGCCCAGCAACACGGCGCCACCCTGGTGATTGCCACCCATGACGCCCGCGTGGCGCCGCTGATTCCAACCGGTGCAAGCGGCTTGCCCGCATTCACCACATTGAAACTTGCACGCCCAACAGCCACAGGTGCGAGCGTATGAAAACCATTGCCCTGTCCTGGCGCTATTTGTGGTCCCGTCCTTTGGGGGCAGCGCTGAATGTGCTGCTGCTCAGCCTGGGCCTGGCCTCCATCACCTTTTTGCTCTTGGTGAGTTTTCAGCTAAACAAGGCCTTTGACAAGGACCTGGCCGGCATTGACGTGGTGGTGGGTGCCAAGGGCAGCCCCATGCAGCTGATCATGTGCGGGGTGTTTCATATCGACGTGCCGCCGGGCAATATTCCGCTCAAGGCAGTGCAGGCGCTGAGTGCCAACCCCATGATCGCCTCCGTCATTCCCATCAGCCTGGGCGACAACCTGCGCGGCTTTCGCATTGTCGGCACCTCGCACGCCTACATAGACCACTATGGCGCCACGCTGGCGCAAGGTCGTCTGTGGGATGCGCCTATGCAGGTGGTGGTGGGCTCTATCGTCGCCAAAAAACTGGGCATCCAGGTTGGCAACAGCTTTGTCGGGTCGCACGGCCTGGGTGCCGGTGGGCATCTGCATGGCGACAACCCGTACACGGTGGTCGGTATCCTGCAGGCCAGTGGCACCGTGATCGACCGCCTGATCGTGACCGACACTGCTTCGGTCTGGAAGGTGCACGAAGACTACACCGCCGTGGACGCAGAGGATCGCAAGATCATGGAAGACGAGCGCGAAGTCACCATGGCGCTGATCCAGTACAAAACGCCCTTGGCCGCCATGCGCTTTCCGCGCATGGTGAACACCACCACCGAGATGCAGGCCGCAGCACCCGCAGTTGAAATTTCGCGCCTGCTGAATATGCTGGGTATTGGGACCGATGTGCTGCGGGCCTTTGCCGGCGTGCTGCTACTGACGGCGGGGTTAAGTGTGTTCATTGCGCTGTGGAGCGCGGTGCGCGAGCGTCGCTCCGACCTGGCGCTGCTGCGCATGCTGGGCGCGCCGCCGGCCCGGATTGCCGCCCTGCTGATGGGCGAAGCGCTGTGGCTGGGCGTGTTGTCCGCCATCCTCGGTGTGGCCGGTGGGCAGGCGCTCACGGCGCTGATTGGCTGGATGCTGCAACTGGACAACTCGCTGCTAATCGGTGGCCTGGCCTGGCCGCTGGAGTTGCTATGGGTGCCGGCCCTGGCCTGCGCCGTCTCGCTGGCAGCGGCCATACTGCCGGCCTTTGGCGCTTACCGAGTCAGTGTGCTGGAACTTCTTCAATCAAGGTGAATCCATGAAATCATTTTTATTGGGCCTGGCAGCGTTGGCACTGGGTGCCCATGTTGCCGCAGCCACGCCACCCGCTGTAAACCAGGAAACGCTGGACGACATTGCCAAGCATGAGAAAATCGCGGCAGCACACAGCGAGGCCGCCAAGTGCCTGCGCGCTGGCAAGCCCGACGAGGTCTGCGAAGGTGCCCTGCTGCAAGCCTGCAAGGGCGTTGCCATCGGAAAATTCTGCGGAATGAAACACTGAAATGGAAGACGCCCTATGAAAACCACGTTCACTACCCTGCTGGCATCGGCCGCCCTGGTGCTGCTGTCTACAAGCGCCCATGCCTTGCAACCCGCTGCCACCTCCGATACCGGCATCCCCATGGGAACCGGTGCGGGCTACCACAGCCCCAACAGCCCGTTTGCGCCCCTGCAGGACAGGGCGGATGTGTTGCCCTGGTCGGTGCTGACCACCACCAAGACCCGGGTGGAGAAAAACAAGGTGCTTCCGGTTTTCAACTCCAGTGTCCAGGCGCTGGACAAAAAGAGCCAGCGCATCCAGGGCTTCATGATGCCGCTGGACCCGGGCGAAAAACAGAAGCACTTTCTGCTCAGCTCGGTGCCCCTGACCTGCGCCTTTTGCGTGCCCGGCGGCCCGGAGAGCATGGTTGAAGTCAAAACCAAGACCCCGGTGAAGTACTCCATGGAGGCCGTCGTCGTGGAGGGCCAGTTTGCCGTCCTGAAAGACGACCCGTATGGGCTGTTTTACCGCGTCACCGATGCGTCAGAAGTGAAGTAAGGCACGCGGCTACTTCTGCAGCCGCGCAAAGGTCTTGCGGAACTTGGCCACCTTGGGTGCCGCCACCGCCATGCAGTAGCCCTGGTCAGGGTTGCGCGCAAAGAAGTTCTGGTGGTATTCCTCGGCCATCGCGTAGTTGGCCAGCGGCAGCACCTCGGTGACCACCGGGCTGCTGTAGTGGCCGCTTGCGGCCAGCTCAGCCAATAACGCTTTGGCCACCTGCTCCTGCTCGGGTGTGGTGAAGTAAATACCAATGCGGTACTGCGTGCCCACGTCATGGCCCTGGCGGTTCAGCGTGGTGGGGTCGTGGATGACGAAGAAAACCTCCAGCAAATCGCGGGTGCTCACCTCACTCGGGTCATAGACCAGCTTCACCACTTCGTTGTAGCCCGAGCGGCCGGTGCCTACCATTTCATAGCTGGGTTGGGCAACAAGCCATTGCTGTAGCCAGACTCCACGCTCTGCACGCCGCGCACCTGCAGGTACACCGACTCGGAACACCAAAAACAACCCGCACCCAGAACCAGGGTTTGCAAAGCTTCCGACATAGTTCGTTTCGTGCTTATCGGGTTGTCACACACACCCACTACCGGTAGCGCCATGGTCTAGTCGCAAGACACTAGTAGTTCGTTCCGTTAAAACAAATACATATTAGGTCACACCGAGGTCAAACTTGTTCCAGCGAAAGACCACTGGCGATGCGTTGATCTCTGCGATG
>JAYVNF010000259.1:0-4816 GCA_043758575.1 Rhodoferax sp. | reverse complement strand
GGCCAGAAGTCATGGGGCCGGCCGGCACAAACACGGTGGGCAGATGGCCAAAGTGCAGCGCACCGATCAGCAGGCCGGGCACGATCTTGTCGCACACGCCCAGCATCAGGGCGGCATCAAACACATCGTGGCTAAGGGCTACGGCAGTGGACATGGCGATGGTGTCGCGGCTGAAGAGGCTGAGCTCCATGCCCTCAAAACCTTGGGTGACGCCGTCGCACATGGCCGGCACGCCACCGGCCACTTGCGCCGTGGCACCCAGGCGGCGCGCCTCGGTCTTGATCAGGTCGGGGTAGTGCTGCAGCGGTGCGTGGGCCGAGAGCAAATCGTTGTAGGCGGTGACGATGCCAATGTTGGGCGCCTTCTCGGCCACCACCTTGAACTTGTCGCTGCCGGGCAGCGCGGCAAAGGCATGCGCCACATTGGCGCAGCCCATGCGCTCGGCGCCCGGCTTGCGCGCGGCGGCAGCGTCGAGCTGGGCCAGGTAGGCGCTGCGGCTGGGCCCGCTGCGCTCGCGAATGCGCTTGGTGACGGCTTGCACCGCAGGGTGCAGGGAGGGGCTGGGATGGGGTGTGGCCATGGCGTTCTCACATTCTGAATGAAGGTGTAACTAAATTACATGGCGAATGGTAACTGGGAAACATGCGCTTGTGCGTACCCACAGTTACCAGTGGGGTACTGAAATCGCCTCAGACCTGGGCCTGCAACAGGCGCAGCGCCTCCTCAAACTCAAAGCCGTTGATGGCCTGCTCCAGGGCGCTGGCCTGCTGCAGCACAGCATGCAGGCCGGGCGCATGGTCCTCCCACAAGGACAGGGCTTCGTAATCGTCTTGTTCCAACATCTCCAGCAGGGTCTGGATGACGCGCTGCACCTGTGCGCGCTCGGGCCCACTGAGCTCGGCACTGACGCTGGGCAGCGCTGCGGGCAGCAGGCCGGGCGTGGCACGCAATGCGGCCAACAGGGACTCGAGTTGGCTCTGCGTGGGTGCGATCAGGGTTTCGAGTCTGGACTGCGCCGTGCCGCTGTGCAGGGCCTGCTCCAGCGCCGCTGCACATTGCTGCAGCGGCTGCGCGCCCAGGCTGGCGGCCAGGCCCTTGAGGGTATGGGCCAGACGCTCGGCAGTGACGCCATCGCCTTGCGCCAGGGCACTGCGAATAAGGTGCACCGACTGCGCCTGCGACTGCACGAACTTGCAGAGCATGGTGGTGTACAGGGTGCTGTTGTGGTTGCACTGGCGCAGGCCCTGGGCCACGTCCAGGCCGGCCACGCCGGCCACGCCGGCCACGCCGTGCAATGTGTTCAGCAAGGCCGGCGCCGACCCGGAAGGATCCGCTGACGCCAGCCCGGCGGCTGGCGTCAGCCCCAGACCCGCACGCGGGCGCACGCCATCCAGCAAAGCACGCCACAGATCCTCCGGGTTGATCGGCTTGCTGACAAAGCCGGTCATGCCAGCTGCCAGGCAGCGCTCCCGGTCCACCTGCATGGCATTGGCCGTCATGGCCACGATCGGCAGGCTCTGCGCCGGGTAGGTTTCGCGGATCAGGCGGGTGGCAGTAACGCCGTCCATCACCGGCATCTGCATGTCCATCAGCACCATGTCGTAGGGCTGGCCCTGGGCGTGGCGGGCATGCACCTGGTTGACACCGATTTGCCCGTTGTCCGCTACATCCACCAGCAGGCCCACGCCGCGCAGCAGCTCGCCGGCCACCAACTGGTTGATGTCGTTGTCCTCCACCAGCAGCAGGCGTGCGCCGCGCAGGGTCGCCATGGAGGCTTCCAGCAGGCTGGCATCTTCCACACGGCGGGCACTGCCAGGGTCGCGTGCGGCGTGGCCCATCAGCGTCATCATGGTGTTGACCAGCAGCGAGGCCTCTACCGGTTTGGCCAGCACGTGCTCTTGCCCAGCTGCTCGGCACTGCGCACCAGTTCCTGGCGCCGGTGGGCGGTCACCATCAGCACCATGGGCAGGGTTTTGAAGGGCATCTGGCGCAGCGCGCGCACCGTCTCCAGGCCGTCCATGCCGGGCATCTGCCAGTCCATCATGACGAAGTCAAAGGGCGACTCGCTGCCATCGGCGCCCCCCAGAATCTGCAGGGCCGCAGCGCCCGAGTTGACGTGCTGCACGGCAAAGCCGAGCTCCGCCAGCAATTCGCTCAGCACCAGTGCTGCGGCCTCGTTGTCGTCCACCACCAGCACCCGGCAGCCGCGCAAATCCACGCTGGGGCGGCTGATGATTTTTTCCGGCGACGCAATACCCAGCCGGGCCGTGAACCAGAAGGTCGAGCCCTGGCCCAGCGCGCTTTGCACCCCGACCTCGCCGCCCATGGAATAGGCCAGGCTGCGGCTGATGGCCAGGCCCAGGCCGGTGCCACCGTACTGGCGCGTGGTGGAGCTGTCGGCCTGCTCAAAGCTTTTGAACAAACGCCCCATTTGCTCTTCGCTCAGGCCAATGCCGCTGTCGCTGACCGAGAAGTGCAGCAGCACTTCGGTGGCGCTGACGCTTTGCACGCGGATGGCCAGACGCACCTCGCCCTGGGCCGCAAACTTCACCGCGTTGCTGGCGTAGTTGAGCAGGATCTGCCCTATGCGCAAGGGATCGCCCACCAGGTTTTTGGGCAAGGCCGGGTCCAGGCTGCAGAGCAGCTCCAGGCCCTTGGCCTCGGCCTTCTCGCTCATCAGGTTGACCACGTTGTCGATCACCGACTCTAGCTCGAAGGGCACCGATTCGATTTCCAGCTTGCCGGACTCGATCTTGGAGAAGTCCAGGATGTCGTTGATGATGCGCAGCAGGTTCTCACCACTTTGCTTGATCTTGGAGAGGTAGTCCTGGACACGCGGCGGCATCTCGTTTTTCAGCGCCAGCCCGGACAGGCCGATGATGGCGTTCATGGGCGTGCGGATTTCATGGCTCATATTGGCCAGGAATTCGCCCTTGGCCTGGGAAGCGGCCTCAGCCTCCTGCATGGCGGCCATGATGGCCTCCTGGGCCTGCTGCTCCAGGGTGATGTCGCGCGTGACGCCGCGCATAAAGCAGGGCTTGCCATCGACATCGCGGATCACGGTGCCCATGTCATGCAACCAGACCGTGACCTGGTTGTCCATGCGCTTGAGCGGGTACTTGGCGTCGTAGAGTTCGCAACTGCCGTTGAGCGCGTCGGTATAACTGCGCGCCACCTCGTCAGCGCGCTCCTGCCCTGCCGCGGCCACAATGCTATCGGCCCAATCGCGCTGAAACGAGGCGCTGCCAGCGCGCAGGACCATGCCCAGCAGGCGGGCCGCGCGCGGGCTCACGCTGGCGATGTAGCCGTCTTTGGCGATATCCACCGTCCAGGTGCCGCAGCGGGCCATTTCCAGCGCCTGGTCCAGCACGGTGTTGCTGAACTCGGCGGCCTCGCGGGCCTGGCGCAGGGCCAGCATATGGGTCTCCTGCTCGCGCCAGGACTGGGCAATCAGGCGCACAAACAGGGACGCAAAAACCGCCAGCAGGGCCACCACGCCGGCAATGATCCAGGCTTGCTGGCGCCACTCGGCCAGGGCGGTGGCACCGGTGGTGCCGGCGTTCACCACAAAGCCGTATTTCGGGCTGCGCACATAGGAAAAAGTGCGGCCCTGGCTGTCCAGTGCAGTGGCGTCGCTGAAATATCTGCCTTGTGCCGGATTGGCGGCCAGGGCTTGCTGCATTTGCCGGAAGATGTTCAGGGTTGCGGGCGGGATGGGGAACACCGGGCTGGACTCCATACGCCCGGCGATCAGCTGCAAATTGCGGTCGCGCAGCGACAGCGCGCTGTGCGGCTCCAGTTGGGCTTGCGCAAACAGCTGCAAAAAGACACGGGTGTCCATGCGCGCATAGACCACCCCCAGGAAGGCGCCGTCACGGGAGCGTATGGCGCGCGACAGCTCCCACACCCAGGTTTTGTGCAGGGGGCTGTAGACCGCGCTGCCCGCATACGCGCCTGCGCTGGGCTGCTCCCGGTGCAGCTTGATAAGTCCCTGGTCGGAAATCGAGGGATCTTCGTTTTGCAGCAAGGGGGTGCCGTTGGCATAGCGCACGCCCTGCTCGTCCAGGGCCAGTATCTGCACACCGGGCACACGCGCCGACCAATGGCGCAACTGGACATTGAGATGGATAGCGTTGAGGGTGTTGTCGGCCCGTTCGCGGGCGATTTCGTCACTGGCAGACTGCAGGCTGAAGTCCACTGTGTCGAGCACCTGGTCAATCAATTGCTGCAGGCTTGTCGCCAGGCCCTGGCTGGCCAGGCTGGTCTGCAGCTGCACTTGCTGGTGCATATAGCGCAGCAGCGAGGCGGTGGCCAATACGATCAGTAGCAGCCCCATGGCCACGCCGTTGCGCAAATGGCGGTAGCGCAGATCCAGCGCCAATGCCGACCCGCTCCGCCCTTGGATCCAATGCGCAAACCTGTGCAGTATTGCCACCTGTACTCCCCAAAATGCCGCTGTTGCCGGGGCAATTTACTTGGAAAGCGTTTTATGGTCCATTACTATTTGTTTGAATAGGTGTTCAGCATGGCGCGTACACGCTGCAGATCAGCCAGGGTGTCGATATCGGTCACACAGCCGGCGTCCTCCACTGGCCAGCGCAGCACCGGATAGCGGGCCATCAAGGCGGCCGCGCCTGCCTCTCCTTGCAGGCCGGCCAGCGCGTCGCCACAGGCGCGTGCAAAACGCACCGGGTGGCCGCGCTGCCCGGCAACCACCGGCAGCAGCACCATGGCTTGGGGCTGGGCTTGGGCCAGGGTGACCAAGGTCTGCGGCCGGATCAGGGGTAGGTCCGCTGGCAGCACCAGCCAGCCGGCT
>JAYVNF010000258.1:0-4820 GCA_043758575.1 Rhodoferax sp. | reverse complement strand
GGCCTTGGTCTGGATGATGCGCGCCGGAATGCCCACTGCCGTCGCACCGGCCGGCACCGGCTTGATGACCACCGCATTGCTGCCGATCTTGGCGCCATCGCCCACCTCAAAGCCGCCCAGCACCTTGGCGCCGGCGCTCACCACCACATCGAGGCCCAGCGTGGGATGGCGCTTGGCGCCCTTGTAGAGCGAGGTGCCGCCCAGCGTGACGCCCTGGTAAATCGTGCAGCCGTCGCCGATCTCGGCGGTCTCGCCCACCACGGTGCCCATGGCATGGTCAAAGAACACGCGGTTGCCGATCTTGGCGCCCGGGTGAATCTCGATGCCGGTGAGAAAGCGTGCGATGTGCGAGATAAACCGGCCCAGCCACAAAAAGCCGCGTATCCAGCAGCCATGGGCCACGCGGTGCAGCAACACGGCATGCAGGCCCGGATAGCAAGTCAGCACCTCCCAGGTGCTGCGGGCAGCCGGGTCACGGTCCAGGATGCACTGGATATCGGAGCGAAGTCGGTTAAACATGCGTTCTAGTCTATCCGCGGAATCAGGACTGCTGGCCGTCTGCGCCATTTGCCACCGCTGGCGGGGAGGGCTTGGCCAAGGGCAGCTGCAAAATGGATTTCGCAATGCCGCGCAGGATGTGGATTTCCTCTTGCGTCACTGCGGCGCGGTTGAACAGCGCGTTCAGGCGTGGCATCAATTTTTTCGGAGCGGCGGGGTCCAGAAACTCCAGCGCCACCAGGGCCTGCTCCAGGTGCGCGAGCATGCCGCTGACCTGGGCTGCGTCAGCCAATTTGGCTTGCGGCTGCGGCAGGGGCGGCGCATCGGCAAAACCGCCCAGGGCCAGGCGCCAGTCATAGGCAATCACCTGCAGCGCGGCACCGATGTTGAGCGATCCGAACTGGGGATTGCTGGGAATGCTGAGGCAGGCGTGGCAGCGGTACACATCTTCATTGCGCATGCCAAAGCGCTCCGAGCCAAACAGAAAAGCCACGCCGGTTTGCTGCGCCGCCTCGCTGGGGGCGGCGCGCATGTCAGCCACCAGCTGCGCAAAGTGTTCACGCGGCGTGGTAGTGGGCGGGCCAAAGTCGCGCGGCGTCATGGCGGTGGCGCACAAATGCGTCATGCCTTCCAGTGCTTCGTCCAGCGTTTCCACAATGCGGCACTTCTCCAGCACGTCCAGGGCACCACTGGCGCGCTGTATGGTTTCTTCGCGGCGCAGCACATTGGCCCAGCGCGGCGCCACCAGCACCAGGTCATCAAAACCCATGGTTTTCATGGCGCGGGCGGCAGCTCCCACGTTGCCGGCGTGGCTGGTATGAATAAGGATAAAACGTGTCTGCATGGAAACCGGTAAAATAAGACTATTGTCGCCGCCTGCATCGCCGGGTTGGTATGCCCTCCCGTTCTTCCCCCCACAATCTATGTCGCTCAATCTGCACCCCATGGTCAACGTGGCTGTCAAAGCTGCCCGTGCCGCCGGCTCTATCATCAACCGCGCCGCGCTCGATATCGAATCTGTTCGTGTCAGCCAAAAAAAGGCCAATGATTTCGTCACCGAGGTCGACCAGGCTGCAGAGGCCGTGATCATAGAAACCCTGCTGCAGGCCTACCCCGGCCACGGCATCCTGGCCGAAGAGTCGGGCAATGAACATGGCGCACGCGACTCCGAATTCGTCTGGATCATCGATCCGCTGGACGGCACCACCAACTTCATCCACGGCCTGCCCACCTACTGCGTGAGCATTGCCCTGGCCGTGCGCGGCAAGGTCGAGCAAGCGGTGGTCTTTGACCCCACGCGCAACGACCTGTTCACCGCCACCAAGGGCCGCGGCGCTTTTCTGAACGACCGCCGCATCCGCGTCTCCAAGCGCACGCATCTGAAGGACTCGCTGGTCTCCACCGGCTTTCCCTACCGCGAAGGCGACGACTTCGACCAGTACCTGGTGATGATGGGTGACGTCATGCGCCGCACCGCCGGCCTACGCCGCCCGGGTGCTGCCGCGCTCGACCTGGCCTATGTGGCGGCCGGCTACACCGATGCGTTTTTCGAGAAGGGTTTGCAGCCTTGGGACGTGGCCGCAGGCTCCCTGCTGGTGACCGAGGCCGGTGGCCTGGTCGGCAACTTCTCCGGTGAGTCCGACTTCCTGGAGCAAAACGAGTGCATGGCCGGCAACCCGCGCGTCTATGGCCAGCTGGTGGGTGTGCTCTCTAAGTACAGCAAGTTTGCCAGCGCCGGTGACAAGGCCGCCGTGCGCCAGTCCACCCTCACCATGCGCCCAACGCCCAAGGACGAAGCCGAAACCCGGCCCGCACCCTTGCTGGACGCAGCGCCACAAACCGACTCCGCACCCCTGTAAACCGGCCTGTGGATCAAGCCACGATGCGAGGCGACAGCCTCAAAGAGCTTTTCTCGCACCGCGCCTTTGTGCGCTTCTGGCTGGCACGCCTCTGTGGCACCACGGCCACGCAGATGCTGATGGTGGCCTTGGCCTGGCATATGTACGACATCACCTCCAGCGCCTGGGATCTGGGCCTGGTGGGCCTGTTCCAGTTTGTGCCGGCCCTGCTGCTGACCCTGCCGGCCGGCCACGTGGCTGACCACCTGCACCGCGGCCGCATTTTTGCCGGCTGCCTGTTTGCGCAGGCCCTGGCATCTGTCATCCTGCTGGCCGCCCTGTTTGGAGACTTCAGCAGCCGTGAACTGATTCTGGGTATCTCGGTGCTGCTGGGCATGGCACGCGCCTTCCAGATGCCGGCGCAGCAGGCGCTCACCCCGCAGCTGGTGCCGCCCCTGCTGCTGCAACGCGCCGTGACCATCAGCGCCAGCGCCATGCAGGCCGCCATCATTGGCGGCCCGGCCCTGGGTGGCGTGCTCTACACCGTTGGCCCGGCCACGGTCTATGCCTGCAGCGGTCTGCTGCTGCTGGCCGGCAGCGCGCTGGCATTGACCGTGCGCTACGACCATGTGCCTCCGCAAATGGCCGCCAGCTGGCACAGCGTGCTGGCCGGTGTGCGCTTTGTCTGGGCCCGCAAGGTGATTCTGGGCGCCACCACCCTGGATTTGTTTGCCGTGCTCTTGGGCGGCGCAACGGCACTCCTGCCGATCTTCGCGCGCGACCTGCTGCAAACCGGCCCGATCGGCCTGGGCCTGCTGCGCGCCGCACCGGCCGTGGGGGCGCTGGCCATGTCGCTGGTGCTGGTGCGCTGGCCGCTGCAGCGCAAGGTCGGCCACAAGCTGCTGTTGGCCGTGGCCGTGTTTGGCCTGGCCACGGTGGTGTTCGGTCTGTCGCGCAGCTTCACGCTGTCGCTGTTGGCCCTGGTGCTGACGGGCGCGGCCGACGCGGTCAGCGTGGTGATGCGCTCCACCCTGGTACAGCTGGAAACCCCCAACGAAATGCGTGGACGCGTATCGGCCGTCAACTCCATCTTCATTGGCGCCTCCAACCAGCTCGGTGAGTTCGAGTCCGGCAGCGTCGCTGCCCTATGGGGCCCGGTGATGTCGGTGGTCTCCGGCGGAATAGGCACGATGCTGGTGGCGGCCGCCTGGCTCAAGCTGTTTCCGGCACTGGCCCAGCGCGATCACTTGCATCCCACTCCCTAGGCTCAACTGGGGGCGGAAGCGACAGGCTGCAAAAGCTTGTTGCTGGCTTACAACTCAATTCCCTTGATTTATTCTGGGTACTAGGGTTAACCCTTGCCATGAGTCTAGGGTTAACCCTATACTGCACTGCAACATGATCACTTTTTAGGAGGATTCCATGTCCAGTTCATCCATTCTCAAGCTCAACACCCTGCCCGCACGTGAGGGCAGCAGCATTGGCGCCGCCTTCGGCGAAGTCGCCGTGGCCTTCAAGCACTTGGCTACCGCGCTGTTGCGTACCGCGTTTTCGCCAGCCGCTGTTCAAAGCCCGGTGCTGACCGCCTTTGAAGAAGCCGAACAACTGCGCACTTACGCTTCCGACATCCAGTCGCAAGACCCCGAGTTTGCACAAGACCTGTTCGCCGCTGCTGACCGCCACGAAATCGAAGCGGCTGCTGCTGCCAAGGTTTGATGGTACGGCCGCTCCTGCTCTCGCGGGCAGGAGTTGGCGCCTGCCCTAGGCCTTGGGCATCTGCCACTGCTTGAGCAGCGCATAAAGCGCCGGAATCACCGCCAGCGTCAACACGGTGGACGACAGCATGCCGCCCACCATTGGTGCGGCAATCCGGCTCATCACCTCCGAGCCGGTGCCACTGCCCCACAAAATCGGCAACAAACCCGCCATGATGGCTACCACCGTCATCATCTTGGGCCGCACCCGCTCCACCGCGCCTTCCATCACCGCAGCGTAGAGATCCTCCATGCCTGCAGAACGCCCCTCGGCCTGACAGCGTTGCTGGGCCGCCTCCCAGGCGTGGTCCAGGTAAATCAGCATCACCACGCCGGTCTCGGCTGCTACGCCGGCCAGGGCGATAAAGCCCACCGCCACCGCTACCGACAGGTTGTAGCCCAGTAGCCACATCAACCAGATGCCACCCACCAGCGCAAACGGCACGGATAGCATGACGATCAGCGTTTCTGTGAGACGCCTGAAGTTCAGGTACAGCAGCAGAAAAATCAGCGCCAAGGTCAGCGGAATGACCAGCTTCATCTTTTCAATCGCCCGCTCCATGTACTCAAACTGCCCGCTCCAGGTCGCGTAATAGCCCGGCGGGAACTTCACCTGGTCGTTGACCGCCTGGCGCGCTTCCTTGACATAGCTGCCGATGTCGCGCTCACGTATGTCGACATAGATGTAGGCCGAGAGCAGCGCATTTTCCGTGCGGATGCTGGGCGCGCC
>JAYVNF010000257.1:0-4831 GCA_043758575.1 Rhodoferax sp. | reverse complement strand
TGGTGTGTAAGTCATTCTAGGCTTTGCATAGGGGTATGTTGGTGGCATGTTGGCCGGTGAGGTACTTGGGGACACTTGCAATGCGTGGCTTATGGAACCTAGGCAAAAAGTCACTTCGGACGCAGGCCGGCGTGGCACTCCGCTTCGTCCGTGTCCCCCGCCCACTGCGTGGGCTCCTCCTTTACCTACCGAAGCGAAGCGCCACGCCGTCCTGCGTCTGCCAACGTGTCGGGAGCACACAGGTTTTCAGTCATGGCGCGCCAACAATGCAGGCTGCCGCTGCCAGTGGGGTGGATGCTTCCGGTAGGTAAAGGAGGAGCCCGCAGGGCGGGGGACACGGACGGAAGCATCTGCCCCGCTGGCAGCGGCGTACCAGACAAGCACAACGCACAACGCAAAAGACCCCCACCACTCTCGCAAGTAGCGGGGGCCCGATGACATCATCGGCTTAATGGTCGCTGGCTTGCGCTGCACCCAAACCGGTTTGTGAACGCACAAACTGGGCGTCGAACTTGGCACGTTCCGCATTGCCACGCGCACTGTTATCCAGCTTCGAGAAGATGACGGCGAACAAACAGGCGCATGGCATGGAGAACAGCGAGGGGTGGTCGTAGGGGAAGATCGCCGCCGGATGGCCCAGCACCAGTTTCCACACCGCAGGCGACAGAATCACCAGGCCCACAGAAGACACCAGACCCGCCACACCACCGGCCAGCGCGCCACGGGTGGTCAGGCCCCGCCAGTACATGGACAGCAGCAAGATGGGGAAGTTGGACGAAGCGGCAATGCCGAAAGCCAGCGCCACCAGGAACGCAATGTTCTGGCCCTTGAACAGAATGCCCAGGCCGATGGCCACGGCACCAATGCACAAGGTGGCGATCTTGGAGACACGCATTTCGGATTGCTCGGTGGTGCGGCCCTTGCACCAGACGTTGGCGTACAGGTCATGCGATACCGCGGCGGCACCGGCCAGCGCCAGACCCGACACCACGGCCAGAATGGTGGCAAAGGCCACCGCCGACAAAAAGCCCAGCAGCAGGTTGCCGCCCGTGGCTTGGGCCAGATGCAAGGCCACCATGTTGTTGCCACCAATGAGCTTGCCACCCAACTGGCCGTCGACAAAATACTGGGGGTCGGTGCCGACAATGGCTACACCACCCAGACCCAGGATGCAGATCAGCAGAAAGAAGTAGCCAACAAAGCCACTGGCCACAAACACGCTGGTGCGCGCGGCCCGGGCATTGGGCACGGTGAAGAAGCGCATCAGGATGTGGGGCAGGCCCAGCAGGCCGAACACCGCACCCAGGGACAGCGACAGCGTGGAGACCGGATCGGCAAACAGCGTGCCGGGGCTCATGATCTTTGCGCCCAGCTTGTGCACCGAAACCGCCTGTGCTGCGAGCGTGCCAAAGTCGAAGTTGAAATGCGCCAGGGTCAGAAAGGCGACGATGGTGCCGCCCAGCAGCAGCAGCGAAGCCTTGATGATCTGCACCCAGGTTGTGGCAATCATGCCGCCAAAGGTCACATACACCACCATCAGCACACCCACCACCACCACCGCCACGTTGTACTCCAGACCGAACAGCAGCTGGATCAGCTCACCGGCGCCGACCATCTGCACGATCAGGTAGAAGAACACCACCATCAGGCCACCCACGGCAGCCATGCTGCGCATCAGCGTCGGGTCCAGGCGGTAGGAAATGATGTCGGCAAAGGTGAAGCGACCCAGGTTTCGCAGGCGCTCGGCCATCAGGAACAGCAGAATGGGCCAGCCCAGGAAGAAGCTGATGGCGTACAAAAAGCCGTCATAGCCGCGCACATACACCAGGCTGGTAATGCCCAGCAGGGTGGCGGCAGACATGTAGTCGCCGGCCACGGCCAGACCATTCTGGAAGCCGGTGATGCCACCACCTGCGGTGTAGAAGGAACTGGCCGAACGTGAGCGGCGTGCCGCCCAGTAGGTAATCACCAGCGTGCTCAACACGAACACAAAAAACATGGCGATGGCCGTGAGGTTGAGCGGCTGCTCGGTGCCGGCCTCCATAGCGGGCGTGGCCTGGGCGCACAGGGGCAAGGCCAGCAGCGTCAGCAGCGCGGCGCGGGGGCAATAGGTGGCAAGGGTAGCGCGGTTCATGACTTCAGATCCTTCAGGACAGCATCGTTCAGGGGTTCGAGTTCGGTGTTGGCTTTGCGGATGTACAGACCGGTGAGCAGCCAGGAAATCACGATCACGCCAGCGCCCAGGGGCCAGCCTATGGTCACCACGGACTCCGGGCTGATCAAGGTGTGCAGGGCCTCGGGGAAGAAGGCCACGGTGCCCATCAGCAGGTAGTACAGGGTGATGACGATGAAGAACATGGTCCACGAGAGGCGGCTTCGCTTGCGCACCAGCTCCTGGAATTTTGGGTTGGCGACTATGCGTTCAACGACCTCGTTGCTGGACATGGAATGTTCTCCTTTATTGTGGTCAGGGTGACGGAAGCTGCGGATTCTGGACGCTGGCCGGCAGCAGCGATAGCGCTGCAATCATTCGATACATTTGCTCCGATTTGTTCCAACAATGCGCTGCTATCGTTCCCTGCATAAATTGGCTACACAGGCATTTCAGGCCTGTCGATAGACCAAAAAACAGGAGGCAGCAGACATGAACGACATGAACGGTTACGACATCGAAGACCTGCGCGTGGGCATGCGCGCGACCTTTTCCAAAACCATCACCGAGGCCGACGTCGTGCTGTTTGCCGGCGTGTCCGGCGACACCAACGCCATCCACATCAACGAGGAATATGCGGCCACCACCGCCTTCGGTGGGCGCATTGCGCATGGCTTTCTGTCGGCCAGCGTGATCTCGGCGGCCGTGGCCACACGCCTGCCGGGACCGGGTGCGATCTACATGGACCAGCACCTGAAGTTCCTGGCGCCGGTGCGGCCCGGCGACACCGTCCATGCCACCGTGCAGGTGCGCGAACTGGTGGCCGAGCGCGGTCGCGTGGTGCTGCAGACCACCTGCACCGTGCGCGGTGTGACCGTGATCGACGGCGAGGCCCTGATCAAGGTGGACTCGTCGGTGCGCCGCGCCGCCAAGGCGGCGGCTGCAGCTGCTGCGACGCCTGCGCAGCCGGCTGTCGTCTGAACCCTCTTTTATTCCCTTTTCGAAAGCCCACCATGAGCTACCAAACCCCCCTCAAAGACATGCTGTTTGCCATGCAGGAACTCGCCGGTCTGAACACCGTCACCGCCCTGCCCGGCATGCAAGACTATGGCCTGGACACGGCGCAAGCCGTGCTGGAAGAGTCGGCCAAGTTATGCGAAGGCGTGGTCGCCCCGCTGAACTGGGAAGGCGACAAAAACCCCAGCAGCTGGAAAGACGGCGTGGTCAGCACCACGCCCGGTTTCAAGGAGGCCTATGCCCAATTTGCCGAAGGCGGCTGGCAGGGCGTGATCCACCCCACGGAATTTGGGGGCCAGGGGTTCCCTAAGCTGGTGGCCACCCCCTGTGCCGAAATGCTGCATGCAGCCAGCCTGTCGTTTGCCCTCTGCCCCATGCTCACCGATGGTGCGATTGAAGCGCTGCTGGTGGCCGGCAGCGAAGAGCTGAAAAACAAGTTTGCCGCCAAGCTCATCAGCGGCGAGTGGACCGGCACCATGAACCTGACCGAGCCGCAGGCCGGCTCGGACCTGGCCGCGGTGCGCGCCCGTGCCGAGCCGCAGGGTGACGGCAGCTACAAGGTGTTTGGCACCAAGATTTTCATCACCTATGGTGAGCACGACATGACCGAGAACATCGTGCACCTGGTGCTGGCCCGCGTGCCCGGTGCACCCGAGGGCGTCAAGGGCATCAGCCTGTTTGTGTGCCCCAAATTTCTGGTGAACGAGGACGGCAGCCTGGGCGCGCGCAATGACGCCTGGTGTGTGTCCATCGAACACAAGCTGGGCATCAAGGCCAGCCCCACCGCCGTGCTGCAGTTTGGCGATAACGGTGGCGCAGTGGGCTATCTGGTGGGTGAGGAAAACCGCGGCCTGGAATACATGTTCATCATGATGAACGCGGCGCGTTTCGCCGTCGGCATGCAGGGCATTGCGGTGGCCGACCGGGCCTACCAAAAAGCCGTTAGCTTTGCGCGCGACCGCGTGCAGAGCCGTGACCTGGCCGGCTCCACCGGCCCGGTGGCCATCATCCACCACCCGGATGTGAAGCGCATGCTGCTGACCATGCGCGCCCATGTGGAAGGTGCCCGCGCCCTGGCCTATGTGGCCGCCGGCATCAGCGATGTGGCGCACCACAGTGCCGACGCGGCCGAGCGTGCCCACAGCCAGGCGCTGTACGAATACCTGGTGCCAGTGGTCAAGGGCTTTTCCACCGAGATGGCGATCCAGATGGCCAGCCTGGGCGTGCAGATCCATGGCGGCATGGGCTTTATTGAAGAGACCGGTGCGGCCCAGCATTACCGCGATGCCCGCATCCTGACCATTTACGAAGGCACCACCGCCATACAGGCCAACGACATCGTCGGGCGCAAGACCCTGCGCGACAAGGGCGCTGTGGCCAAGGCCCTGTGCACGCGCATCGCCATCACCGAGCAGGACCTAGCCGCACATGGCAACGAAGACTGCCGCGCCATGCACCTGGCCCTGGGCCAGGGCCGCGCCGCGCTGGAAGAAGCCATTGACTACCTGGTGGCCCACGGCAAGAGCGACCCCAAGGCGGTGTACGCCGGTGCCGTGAACTACCTGCAGCTCGCCGGTGTGGTGCTGTGCGGTTGGCAGATGGCGCGCGCCCTGATGGTGGCCCAGGACCAGATGGAATCTGACCCGGCCTTCTTCAGCGCCA